>JAPUJS010000314.1 GCA_027296045.1 bacterium
GAATACCCAGCGGACCAGCACGTCGCCCAAGGCGTAACCTACTCCAGCCACACCCAGGCCGATTACGAACATATCGATCCCGCTTCGGAGAAGACCGCGACCGGTAAAGTAGCAGCGGGCTCCCCCAACGGCAAAGTGGGAAAGCATCGAAAGGGCGAAGGAAGCCCATATGGCCATCCAGCCTGTGAGTACGAGAAAAGGAGCCACAGGGATGAACGCGCCCAGTGCGGTAGCACTACCGGTGATCCAGCCCTCCTTTGCAGGGGTGGTATGGGGTTCCCCAATTTTCAACTCTTCCCTCACCATCTCTGCGAGGGCCTGTTCGGGGGAGGCCATCACCTCGCGGGCAATGTGCCGGGCCTTCTCCTCTTCAATCCCTCTGGCCTGGTAGATGAGGGCGAGTTCCTCCTCCTCCAACTCCGGCATGATTCGGATCTCTTCCCTTTCCAGGGCAATCTCGTGAGTATAGACCTCCTGTTCGCTTTTGGCGGCCAGGTAGCCCGAGGAGCCCATGGAAAGAGCATCGGCAATCATGCCAGCAATGCCGGTGACGAGAACGACAGGGGACTCAACCGAAGCGCCGATAACACCTGCTACAAGCCCGAAATTGGCAGTGAGGCCGTCGTTGAAACCGTAGACGACGTTTCGGAGAAACCCACCTGACCCGGTCTGGTGCCACGGTTCTCCTTTGGCATCTGCCAGCCGGGTCAGGGTATAGGCATGTTCTGCCGACTCTCGGGCAAGCTGGAGAGCGGTCTGCTGAGGGCTGCCGCTGTCGCTGTCGCGGTAGAGGCGAAGGTAGCTTTTCACCTCCCGGCCCTCTTCGCGCAAAAGCAGCAAGAGAAGCCTGTCCGGTCCAAAGCGTTCACCAACCCAGGCAAGCAGGCGGGCGCGGAGGGAAGGTCTGAGTTCGGGAACACGGACCCCGTGCTCGGTGAAAAGCTCTTTCCAGATGCCGACATGCCGATCTTCCACCTCGGCCAGACGCCTGTACAGTTGCGCCTTTTGGACATCCGGTTCGGATCCGGCCAGATGCCTGTATAGGTAGGCAGCGTCGGTTTCATCCTGTAGGTGATGCTGCCACTCCGGGGGGGTCTTGCGATCGGTAACAGGTGCCATAAGAAGGCATCCTTCCTCGCATCGTTTTGGTTTTCCTGGGTTGGGGCGCATTTTCGCTAACTCCCCGATGGCCGAACCAGGGTCGGCCATCGGGGGTACTATACTTCAGTGTGAGAACCTTTTCAAATATATACGTCCGGTTCTATCTACCATCCAATCACACTTCCAGCATCATCCGGGCCGGATCTTCGAGCAATTCCTTCAACCGCACCAGGAACGACACGGAGTCTTTTCCGTCCACCAACCGATGGTCATAGGTCAGGGCCAGATACATCATCGGCCGCAGCCCTACTTCGTCTCCAATCGCCACCGGTCGATTCGAAATATTGTGCATCCCCAAAATACCGGCCTGGGGTGGATTTAAGATGGGAGTGGACAACATCGAGCCGAACACTCCGCCGTTGGTAATCGTAAAGGTACCCCCACTTAATTCATCCAACCTCAGCTTGCCATCTCGGGCAGACAGGGCAACGCGCTTGATCTTCGATTCAATATTGGCAAACGACATTTGATCGATATGCTTCAAAACCGGCACCACCAGCCCCCGCTCGGTGCTCACGGCAATGGCCATATGCACATAGTCGTGATAGACCACATCGGTGCCATCGATAGACGCGTTGACATCCGGAAAATCCTTTAAGGCAAGGACCGAAGCCCGCACAAAAAATGACATCAAGCCCAGAGAAATGCCGTGGGTTTCCTGAAATTGCTCCTTGTATTTGGTCCGAATAGCAAATATCCCGCTCATATCCACTTCATTAAACGTGGTCAACATGGCCGCCGTGTGCTGCGCCTGGATCAGATTCTGCGCAATCCGCTGCCGTATCCGGCTCATCGGCTCACGCCGGGTGCCGTCTGCATCAAACCCCGCTGAGGGCGCCGGAGGTGTTAGCACAGGGGCCGGGGCGGGTTCAGGCGCTGGTTCTGCCTGCGATTCCAGATATCCCAACACGTCCTCTTTGGTCAGCCGCCCGTCCTTTCCGGTACCCGGAATAGCATTTGGATCCAGACCGTGTTCGGAAACCAACCGACGCACCGCCGGGCTCAAGCCATCGGCATCTACAGACTCGGGGGCTTCGGCTACGGGCTCGGGAGTTGGCGCAAATACCTCTTCCGCCGGTTTTTCTTTCACAGGAGGCGCACCTTCTCCCTCCTCAATCTGGGCAATTGCCTCCCCCACCTGAATGGTATCGCCATTCGACTTCAGGGTACGCAACACCCCGGCAGCAGGAGAAGGGAGTTCCACATCGGCCTTGTCTGTTTCAATCACACAAATCGACTCGTCTAACCCGACCGCATCGCCGTCTGCTTTCAACCACTCTACCAGAATGGCCTCGGTTATCGATTCACCCAATTCGGGTACTTCCACATCCAAACGCATAATTCCTCCAATACACAGAACCGTGGTCCCAGAAAGGGATCAGGAAGAAAGATCCAGCGTCGTATCCACAATGGCCTTCTGCTCGGCCAGGTGTGTACTCTGAATCCCGGTTGCTGTTGAAGCCGTTGCACGACGTCCAATATATCGAACGAGTTTTGCATCGCCCAGTGTTTTCCGAATCTTGGGCTCTACAAAATCCCAGCTCCCCATATTTTGGGGCTCTTCCTGCACCCAGCAAATCTCATCTGCCTGTGCATATTTCTCCAAAATCGCAGCCACATCGTCCCAGGGGAAGGGGTACAATTCTTCAATGCGTACCAATGCAACAGCATCCTGTTCTCTTTCTACCCGTCCGTCGTTCAGATCGAAAAACACTTTCCCAGAGCAAAAGACCAACCGCTTGATCCCCCCCGGATCGGGCTGGTCCGGATCGTCCAACAGAGGATGAAAATGCCCTTTGTAAAAATCGGCAATCGGCGATGTAGAACCCTTGTGACGCAACAGACTTTTGGGCTGCATCAAAATCAACGGCTTGCGAAACGCGCGCAACATCTGCCGCCGCAAAATATGAAAATACTGGGCCGGCGTGGTCAAATACCCCACCTGCATGTTGTCTTCTGCACACAGCGCAAGATAGCGCTCCAACCGGGCACTCGAATGTTCCGGACCCTGGCCCTCAAATCCGTGGGGCAGCAACATCACCAGCCCGCACATGCGCTGCCACTTGGATTCTGAACTAGAGATAAAATGATCCACAATCGGCTGGGCCATATTGGCAAAATCGCCGAACTGGGCTTCCCACAATGTCAACTGGCGAGGTTCTGCAGAACTCACCCCATATTCAAATCCCAGCAGGGCAAACTCCGACAACATGGTATTGACCAAAGTAAATACGCCCTGATCTTCGCTCAAATTTGCCAGGGGAATATAGACCTCCCCTGTTTCCTGATCGTGCCAGGCCGCCTGCCGGTGGCTAAAGGTCCCCCGCTGGGCGTCCTGGCCAACCAGTCGCACAGGCGTCCCTTCCATCATCAGGCTGCCAAAACTCAGCATCTCGGCACATCCCCAATCCAGGGGCATCTTCCCCTGGACCATATCCACACGTGCCTGCATCAACCGATCCAACTTTCGATAAATATGAAACCCTTCCGGAATAGTTGTCGCTTTCTCGGCAATGTCCTCCAGTCGTTTTTTAGTAACCCCCCTCGTTTCGGTGCGGTGCACCCCCCCCCCCCCCCCCCCCCAAACCCCCCCCCCCCCACCCCGGCCACCCG
>JAPUJS010000315.1 GCA_027296045.1 bacterium
ATCACACCATCGGGTGAAGAACCTGCATACAATGCGCCATCCGACCCCACAGCCAGACTAAAAATCGCTACATCGGGCGAATCAAAAATTAGTTCCGCATCCGCTCCAACTTTGACCCGATAAATCCGGCCCTGATTTCCCGTTCCCACGTAGAGGTCCCCCTGGGGTCCTTCCACCAGAGACCAGACAAAGGCCGCTTCTGTATCGGCCACCACCTGCAACCCCGGCGACAGCGTCACCGTCCCGTCCCGCGTTAACGACACCCCTTCTGCTTCACCCGATTCAAATGTCGCCTGAGAATTTTGCTGCCAGATCTTCGGCTGCACGGCCTCGGCCGCAGAAAAACAAAGGGGATACAAGATCGTAAAGAGCCCAAGAAAATAAAAGAGGGTTGCAGAACCCCTCCTTTCCACCCCGGCTGGTTTACGGATCGTGAATATTTGATTTTTCATAATAAAAATAAAACCCTCTCAGCGTTTCTCCTGACTGCTCGCCTTGCCGGTAAAGATCAATCCTGTCCCATCCCCAACCGAAAGCAACACCGTCTGACTGCCCGAAAGCATGTAATTTGTCCGATGGATATCCTGGTCCAGCACCGTCTGACGCACTTCCTGCACGACCCCGGATGCCCGGGATTGTTTGAGTGCAGAAAGCACCGAGACAGGCAGAGCAGTCATTTCCCGGTCTTCCACCGTCACACTCGGCATCGAAGCAACCAGTTCCAACACCAGATCGTCGTTTCGAACCCGCTTGCCCAACAGGCGAACCAGGCCGTCCAGATCCTGAGGCGTATACACCCCGGGGGCCCGTTTGATTTCCTGCGCCCGATGGGTCTTCCCATTTGTCGCCCGCAACATCAGCCGGCCCTTTTGAAAGCGGTCAGGAATCACCAGCCGGGCTTCCACGGTTTCTTCTTTTGCCATATGGGGTTTGAGCCGCACCATCACATCCACCGTATCGCCGGCCTCAAAACTGGATTTTTTCAACTGAATACCCCGAATATCTGCCGCCCAAACGTCATCTTCCACATCCAGTTGAAACGCGACCTCTTCGACCTGGACCTCTTGAAAGGGGTTCTGCATCAACTGTGCAAACGGCTGAGTCAGTCCCAATACCGCCAATCCCAAGCCCCGTGGACCGGCATACACATCTTCTATTTCCAGAAGATCGTATCCCTTCAACTTGATCCTCACCCGACCGCGAACCGTGGTCTCGCCCACCAACTTCTCGGCCGAAATCAGCGAACTGGCTACCGCCATCCGCATCAGAAGCGGGGTCAATTCCCGATTGCGAAACACTTCCATCTCAAACGTGACATCCTGATCTGCCGAGTGCACCTCGATTCGGGCGGGCATCATCTTCGCCTTTGTGCCCACCACCCCCGCAATGCCCGGCGCTCGATCCTGCACGATCACACCCATCGGCCGGGATCCAACTCCCAGTTTGAACGAGTTGATCTGGTTGGGCACAATCTCATGGATATAAGCCGCCGTCATCGGCAATGCCGTACGGCCCCACCACAGGTTTGGATGTCCAAACCCCAGAATGCGGTCGCCAATTCGGTGCGTAAGCGTTCCAATGGTCGTCAGGTTAAAATCACCCCGAAGCAATTGCACCCCCACCGACGCCCCCGGTTCAAAAGGCCCGACCGGCAAAGAAGGATCCATGCCGCCGCCGGCCTGAACGGGCAGCAATCCGAGCCCAAGCAAATCTTCCCGATATTTTGCCAGCACCTGGGGCGCAAATCCCGACATCATCAATGGAACGGCAACCGGCCTCAACTCGCCCACGCCCATACCCAGGTCCGGGACCTGGACGGTCCGAAACGATTTTTGTCTGTAAAAACTCGACACCGTATCCGGGGCTTCAGATTTGCGGTCGAGCATCGCCATCATCTCCCCAATCGGCGTAATTCCCGCAATCGGCACCTGCGTAAACGACCAGCCCCAACCCACTGCCCCAATCAACTTGCCATCGATATATACCGGACTGCCGCTCATCCCGGCAATGATCCCCGTCTCGGCAAGGGGTCCGCCAGAAAGCCTGGCCAGAATCATGTCGCTTTTGGGACCGAATACATTGCGCAATACGCCCAGAATCTCGACGTGAAAGGTGTCGATCCGGGTGCCTTGAAACACCGTTCGGCCAATCCCTTTCATGCCCCTCTGGATTTCATCCACAGACATGTACTCGATTGCCGACGCCCGGCCTGAAAACAGGGCCAAAACGCCCATCAGCAAAAAAAATACAGTTCTTAAATACACGGTACAAACACCTCTTTGAAAACCCTCCCGAATAATGGGCTTCCCCCAATCCGTCGATTTTCATAACATCTTATTATACCGCTTTTTGATGCCCCAAACAAGCCCCTTGTAAAAACCAAAACTTATAGGTATACTGTGTGCCCATCCCAGCAGAAGAGGTGAGGAACAGAAAATGCAGATCACCCTGCTTTGTGTCGGCAAACTCAAAGCGCAGCCCTTCCGGGATGGCGTGGCCGAATATGCCAAACGCCTCGGCCGCTACACCACCTTGAAGCAGGTAGACGTGAAGGAAGAAAGGGGCAATCAGCCTGTCGAAATCGTGCTTGCCCGCGAAGGAGAACGCCTTCTGCAAGCCCTGCCCAACCGGGCCTTCGCCGTGGCCCTCGATCCGACCGGACAGACCGGCACGTCGGAAGACCTGGCCAAACGCCTGTCGAGCCTGGCCCTGAACGGGAAAAGCCGAATCGCCTTTCTCATTGGAGGCGCCTTCGGCCTTTCAGATGCGGTTCTTGCCCGCGCAAATATTCGATTGTCGCTCTCCCGGATGACCTTTCCTCACGAGCTGGCAAGACTCATCCTGGTGGAGCAACTCTACAGAGCGTTCACCATCCAACGCGGCGAACCGTATCACAAATAGAAAGTGGTTTCACCTCCCTTACGTACAGACAGGAAAGGGATACGGATGAGAAGATAAGAGGTGAATGGGTTCCGTGATAGAAAGAAGGCCCGGGGACAGCATCTCGAACAGCCGGGGAGAGACGATTCCATTGGGAATCCGGCTGCATCGAGTCCAACTGACCCCGGGCCGATTTACAAACCACCAACCCGCAACCGATGCGTTTATCGACAAAAATTCACGTCAAAAAACTTCAAGATTTTGAAAAAATAGCAATTTGGGGAGTACTGAAGAGAGGAAGACCTGCGAGGAAGGGTCTGGGTTTCTATGATCGGGCAACCAATGGGGAATCGGTTCCGAATATAGCAACAAGCAGGACTGCCTGTTTGACCCTATCATTCAAGTGGTTCAAAGATAAGCCATTGTTTTTCTTAAGTCAAGGAAGATTCTCAACTTTTTAAAATCACCCTATATATGGTGTAGGGAACCCCGGAAACCCACATTTGGATGGGGATAGACATACCGGATGAACACCAGAACCATTTTACCCAATCCCAGAACCGAAGCCCGCCTGCAAACCCGCGTCGAACGCCTCAGATAACCGGCAATCAACCCTCCTCATCTTGCCCCACCAATCCGCTCACCCGAACCCCACCGACCAACCCCTTCTTCAAAAATCGCACAAACACGTCCCGGTCTCGCGTCATCCCCGAGAAATGGGTAATCTCCTCATCGCCGGGCGACATAATTGCATATAACGGCAGGGCCACCGTCCCAAATCGCGTTTCCTGGAAGTTTCGATTGCGCTCATAAACCTCACCGCGTCCATCGGTATACAACTGGACCCGGACGAACCGCTCCAGCAAGCCACGCACCTCCTTATCGGGAAACACATTGGCCTCCATCCACCGGCAGTTTGTACATGCATATCCCGTAAAATCAATAAAAATCGATTTTCCCGTCGCCCGCGCCTCGACAAGAGCGGCCTCATAATCATCCCCCCAGTTCAGCTCCTCACCCCCACTGCGAATCTCTGCGATTGCGCCCTGATGGCCATAGGGTGGAAAAAAGGCATCCAATTCGCCCAGGGGGGCGCCGAATAATCCCGTGAGCAGGAAAAACGTAAAGGCCAGAAAGCCAGTACTGAATAACAACCGGACCGGACCGATCGACTCCAGGGGCAAATCGTGCGGCAGCCGAAACTTACCCAGCAGATAAACGGCACACATCACGAAGATCGCAATCCATGTGGCAATAAACACTTCCCTTGAAATCACTCCCCAGTTCCACACCAGGTCCACATTGCTCAAAAACTTCATCGCCGCGGCCAGTTCCATAAACCCCATCACCACCTTCACCGAATTCAACCAGCCCCCACTCTGGGGCAACGCGCTCAACCCCTGCGGGAAGAGAGAGAGGAAAAAGAACGGCAGGGCAAAAGCCATTGAAAACGCCAACATCCCAAAAATCGGCCACATCCAGTCGCCCTGAGACGTCAACACCAGAAGCGTGCCCACAAACGGCGCCGTACACGTAAAAGAAGCCAATGAAAACGTAAATCCCATCACCAGAATCGCCCCGTAACTCCCCCCCTGCACCTGCGAAAGCCGGGTCAACACACTCGACGGCAACTGAATCTCAAACATCCCGAACAGCGACATTGCAAAAGCCACGAAAATGCCGGTAATCAACAAATTGATCCACGGATTGGCCGCAAACTGAGCGGCCCCGGACGCCCCCAGCGTCACCGCCAGAATCAACCCCAACCCCGTAAAGGTAAACACAATCCCCCCGCAATAAACCAGGGACTTAATCAGCGACTCCCCCCGGCTCTGCGTTTCCTGCTTGGTAAAAAACGACACCGTAATCGGCACCATCGGAAACACACACGGCGTCAGCAAGGCCAGAAACCCCATCGAAAATGACAAATAAAGAAATGCCCCCAGCCCCTGAGAAAGCGCCCGATCCACATCTTCAATACTGCCCGTCCCATCCAGCATCTCCGTATCAACAGGCCTGGAAGCAGGTGCAAGCGCCGACATATATGCCGCCCGGGGAGGTCCCGCAACAACCCGCACCGGCGCTTCAAACACATAGGTATCCGGTGGCAAACACTGGCTCTCATTGCACAGCATATAGATCACTTCGCCCTTCACCGCCGTCTCCCCCACCCGGGCTTCCATCACCTTTGCCTGCACCCCGAAGCGCACGCTTTTCCCATAGTATTCTACCACCATTTCAAAATTGGGATCGTGCTCTTTCACCGGCGGTGGCTGAAT
>JAPUJS010000316.1 GCA_027296045.1 bacterium
ACGCACATAGGTCCCGCAGTCCACCTCTTCATCCACTTTCACATCCAGCGAACAGCGGGACCCATCCCCCGGCAGAGGCCCCATCACCTCCTGCATCGCATCTAAAACCAGCGCTCGTTTTGCTTCCCAATCCGCTAAAGAATGCAGGGCAATGGCCCGAGCCTCTCGATCAACCAGTTGATTCATACAAAGACCTCTATCAGAATCTGCCCTTAAATCGGCAGTAACTTAATACAAACAGGCTGAGGCACTTTTGCTTCGTGTCCGGTCGGCTCCAATTTTCCCGTTTCCGGATCCATCCAGAAGGTCACCACATTGTGTGTGTCCTGATTCCCCGCCAGAACGATCTTTCCTGTCGGATCAATATGAAACCCGCGAGGAATTTCTCCCAGCGTCGATTCATGGCCCACATACTCCAACTTTCCGGTCGCCTCATCAATCGCATAGACCACCAGCGTATTGTGCCCGCGGTTGGAGCCATACACAAACTTGCCCGATGGGGAAACGTGAATATCGGCGCAACTTTTCCGATCAAATCCCTCCGGTAGCGTGGGCACCGTCTGAAGTTCTGAAAGCGTGCCGCCTTCCCCGTCGTAGGCAAATACCGTAATCGTAGCCCCAATCTCATTAATCAAATAAGCAAACTTACCATTGGGATGAAAATCAAAATGGCGGGGTCCCGATCCCGGTGTCACCGAAAGGCCGGGTGGATCGTTCGGCTCCAGTTTTCCATTTGCCGCATCCAGTTTGTAACTCAACACCTTGTCAATACCCAGATCTGCTGCAAACGCAAACCGGTTGCCCGGATCAATCGTAAACGAATGCGCGTGGGGTTCTTTCTGGCGTTGTGGATTCACGCTCGACCCGGTATGCTGAACAAAATCGCTTCGCTCCACCAACGACCCATCCTCTGCAATCGTAAACGCACTGACATTCCCGCCCCCATAATTTGCCACCAGCACACAACTGTCCGTCTGATCCACCATCAGGTGACAGGGAAGCCCGCCACCTGTTGCCAGCCGATTCAAAAATGTCAGCACACCCGTCCTCCGGTCAAATGCGAACGCACTGACAGCCCCCCCGGGCACCCCATCGTACTCATTCAACTCATTCGCCGCATACAGATGTTCGCCCGACGGGTCCAGCGCCACATAAGAAGGATCGGGTACCCCTGCTGCCGTACTCACATGCTCCAGCGCCCCCGTATCCAGATCCAGGCGATACACATAAACTCCTTCGCTCACGCCCAGATCCGGCGCTTCTTTTCGCGTATACGTCCCAACAAAAACAAACTGTTCGGCCATCAAAAAACTCCAGTGATTGGGTGATTGACAATAAGACGGATTGAATGTGTGTATAATAAACCATCAAAAAACCAGAAGCAAATGCAAAAGGGGCGTATCCTCAAAGATAAGCCCGTTCACCGGCTGTTACAGACTCCGGTAGTTTACTCCACCACCCGAAACAACACAGACCTCTCAACCGTCTTTCCCGACAACAAATCCTTCACCCTCACACGCAACTGATGCACGCCCTCCGGCACCTGCATCAAATCAATCTGCAAATAGGTCATATCGTCTTGCCGGTTGCCCTCATAGGTTGCCGTAATTGCCGTCTCCGTTCCATCCCCGGTCGTATTCCCAATCTGGATCTCGGTTTGTTGCTGCTCGGGAAACACATATCGCACCCGGTAATCGATAATCCCTTCGGAGCCCACCGCCCGAAACGGAACTTCCCCCGTTTCATCGGTCACCGCCTCCATTTGAACCATGCCCCGTTCTGCCAGCAATTCTACCGGAACAAACAGCCTGGGGTCCACCTCTTTCTCCTCCGGCCACCCCACCTGATAGGCAATCTGAAATCGCGTTTGACCGAATCGATTGCGGGTTAAACCATACAATTCCAGATAGACAAAGGCCGATTCGGAACGGCGATACAACTTTAAAGGATTCGGGACAATCTCCAGATCGGCCCTTGTTTCCGGGAATTCCTTCTTGCCAACAATATCCTGTGCCAGTAATAAATCGCTGACCGTCAAAATCGAATCTTCAAATACCAGTACCAGTGAATCTCGCAAGGTCCCGATCCATTTGCTGCTCCGATCGCCCACCTCCACAACCAGATGATAATTCCCTTCATCGACTGCCAGCGTCTGTGTCCCAAGAAAAAATCGATCCCGCAACGTATCCTGCCCCACCCGCTGCAAGTGCTTCCCCCGATCCACATGCCGATACACCTCCTCCCACATCTCATCAAAGACAAAGATCCCATGATCCACATGCATATTCTGCCTGGAATCCGCCCCATCAATCTTCTCCAACGGAATCGCATAGGACACCTCAACCCGCACCCGATCTGCCTCTCGAAAAGCCACCACCTGATGGGGCAAACTGTATTTCTGATCCAGATAGGGATCCACAAACCGCTGGGACTCGTCCTCAAACACCTCCTTGCCATGGGTGGGATAAATCCCTGCGTTCAGCAGCGTATGGGCTTCCCCAATATCATATCCGTCAAACCGCCAGTGATCCATCCCATCGCCGTTGACAAACAAAACGCGAAACGTCTCGTAATACCAGGTCTCACGAGAAAGCTGGCCAACCGTTGCCGATGTGGATCTTCGATGGATATATCGCCCAAATTTGATATACGTCTTCCCCTTGTCGGTCTCCCACCCCGTAACATCCTTCCACAACCGGCTAAACCGCAAATTCGCGTAGGCCACCCGACCGTAATGTTCCAACCGCCGCTCGTTATAATCGGTCAAAAACAGCGGATCGTAGGCCCGCCAGAACAACCTCAGATCCGGGCTGTCCACCCAGGAAATATCTCCTTCCACTTGTCCCTGTTCAACCGCCAGCGCAAGCTGTTCTCGGTCTTCTTTCGGCGCCACATACGCCACCGACTCCATCAGCCGGCGTGCGTTCGGATCCATCCGCATCAGCGCCTGATCATAATATTTTGACGCCAGCCCATTCACCTCCAGCGCCTGATACCCCAGCCCGCAAAACATCAACGCGTTGATATCTTCCGGGTCAAACGCCAGCACCTGTTTGGCCACCAGAATCAGTGCCTCGGGAGACTGATTCTCAAAATACGCAAGTCCCAAATGATAATAGGCATCTTTAAATGAGGGATCCGCCGCGATACTCTCCTCAAAATATCGAATCGCCTTTTGCAGTTCCTCCTCGGCAAAAATATCGTTCGCCAGCATCTCCTTGTCCTGCAGCTTCAAAAACGCCTTGAGCGCTCGATAGCCCACCCCAAAGGCCGCCTGGGCGCATCCCCGACCCACGTTCGGGAAAGTCTCCAAAACTTTCAAATACTGCTTCTCGGAATTATACCAGAACCCCTGACGAAACAACAACGCCCCCAGCGCAATTTGATACAAAATATTCTCGGGGTCAAACCGAATCGCCTCTTGAAACGCCTCGTTGGCCCGCCACCGATAATGCGGTGTATCCTTTGCCATATACAACTTTGCAAGCTCAAAATGAACCGGCGAAAACTTCCGGTATTTGTACTTGATCCTGTTGAGCGCCTTTATACTCTCCCTCTCCGGCACCGTTCCAATACCGCCTTTCACCGCCTGAAACAACGAATCCACAGTCGCCGTCTCGGCAAAGCCGGAGGGCACCCCCAAAAACAAACTCAGAGCGATTGCCGCAAGCAACCGCTCCAAAAATAATCGTGTGTTCTGGGTCATAGAAACTCACCGGATCTCTTCGAGCAACGCCCTGGCTTCACTCACCATTCCCGCTTTTGCCAGCCGCTTCTCTTTTTCTACATACACCTTCAAAGTCTCCCTGGCCCGATCTTCCTTCCCCGCCCGAAAACAAGCCTGACCCAGGTAATAATAAATATCCGTTTTCGAATCATCCAATTCCAATGCTTTTTCCAGAAATTGAATGCTCTCTTCATAATCTTCTCGATTATAATACGACAATCCCAGCATAAAAGACACCGTCCCGTCTTCCTGCTGTCCCTCCAGAGCCCGTTGGTATGCCTCAACCGCAGCTTCAAAATCACCCTGCCGAAAAGCCAGGTTGCCCAAATTCACATAGACGTCCAGATAATCGGGCTCGATTTCCAAAGCCTTCTGATAGGCGACCTCTGCCTGTCCCGACGTACCCTGACGGGCATACGCCATCCCCAAATTTCGATAAATCAGATGTCGATCCCCGCTCTCAAATCCCAGAGCTTTTTGATAGGTTTCAACCGCCGCATCCAGATCGTTCACATAATAATACGTCAACCCCAAATTCAAATAAGCATCCATATACTTACTGTCTAATTCAATCGCCCGTTTGTACTCCCCAATGGCCTGCCGGACGTATCCCTTATGATAATACGTCAGTCCCAGCCGATAGCGCGCCCGGGCAGAGGTAGGCTTCAGCTTCGACGCTTTTCGATACCGCTCAATCGCCCGGTTATATTCCCCCGCCTGGTAATGGAACTGGGCCAGATCCATATGTGCAAAATACAGATCGGGTATTTTTTCGATCGCCTGTTCCAGATAAGACGCCGCCACCTCTTTGTCTTTTAGCACAGAGGCATACAGATACAAAAAAGTACCACTGTCCGGATAGGTGTTCATCCATTCGCGATATTCGATCAACAACTGCGCCTGCATATCCATCTTTAGCGCAACCCGCTGATACCGGATATGGGCCTCAAAATCCTGTGGATTGGCGGCAATCAACCGGCGGAAGTAGCCCAGTTCGGTGCTCTCTTGAGCAAAAATTGCACGCACCGTACAAAAAAAGACCCATGTGATATAGATCACTGTTCGACAATATGTCATAGCCATATATTCACGCGATTCAAAGATTTCTTCCCCCAGCCAACAACCTATAGTTTCGCTCATGATTGCCCATGATGCAAGTCATTTCTCTTTCTGCATAGATTGCGTTTTATCAACAAAAAAGGCCGGACCAAGTTTCTCGGTCCGGCCTTCTCCCACCTGTAATGTCCCCTCAACACCCCAGTGCCACACCACCTGCCCGGGGGTCACTCCCGCCACAAAGCGTGCCGTGCTCGTCCCGTAAGATAAGCTGCACCGCACCTCCGGCCCCCCAATCCTCCATCCAACTGACCCGATGGCCTCTTTCTTCCAACTCGGCAATCACTTCCTGCTCAAAACGGCGCTCGACCCGCAACTCCAACGGCGTTTCAATAGCCGCAGGATCGGTGCCCGGCCAGCTCACCCACCTGGGGGCTTCCACAGCCTCCTGAACGTCCATTCCAAAATCCAGCAAATTGCTAATCGTCTGCACATTCCACTGCACCTGACGATCCCCTCCAGGCGTGCCGCCTACGCCCCAGAAACGGCCCTCCTTACAAAGCAGATAGCAGTTCAGCGTATGCATCGTCTTCTTGCCCCCGGCAATCACATTCGGATGGCCTTCCTCCAGCGTAAAACCCCGCCCGGCCCGATTGTTGAGCACCACGCCCGTCTTACCGGCAACCACGCCGCTGCCAAAACCGGCGGAAAGACTGTGGATCAAAGAAATCGCATTGCCTTCCCCATCGGCAACGGCAAAATAGCTCGTATCCCCACCCTTCTCAGGCAAGTCGCCTGCAAGCGGCTCGTTGTTCGCCCGGCCCAGATCGATCGCCTTTCGGCGCATTTCTGCATACTCCGATGACAACAACTCAGCCAGCGGATTTTCAATAAAACGCGGATCCCCGCAATAGCGCAAGCGATCGGCAAACGCCAGCTTCTTTGCCTCCACCATCAAATGCATGGCCTCTACCGATCCAAACCCCTCCGACTGCAAATCGTACCCCTCCAGTAGATTCAGCCATTCTAAAACCATCAATCCCTGAGACGGGGGTGCCGTTTCATACACATCCACACCCCGATAGCAAGTATGCAAAGGTTCATACACGTCTGTCCGATGCTGGACAAATTCCTCCTTGCCAAACAGTCCACCGCCTTCCTGGGATGCCCGGACGATCTCGTCGGCAATATCTCCATAAAATACATCCGACCCTCCTTCGGCAAAAGCGCGGATGGTCTGAGCCAGATCGGGCATCGCCCAGCGGTCTCCAGGACGGGGGGCACACCCGTTTGGCAGATAGGCCGCAACCGAATCGGGGAACTTGCCCAGTTTTTTTGAAGCGCCGGAAATCGCCCCGCTCATACGATTGGAAGCAACAATCCCCTCTTCGGCATAGGTCATCACCGGAGAAAGCAACTCACCCAACGGCATCGTCCCAAATTGCGCATTCAATGTGGCATATGCATGGGGCGCACCAGGAACGGCAGCTGCATGCCATCCGTCTAAGGGCATCTTGTCCAACCCCTGATTCACAAAATAATCCCGACTTGCCTGCAAGGCCGCCACACCGCTGCCATTGATGGCTGCAATCCGGTCGTTTCGAGCCTCGTATAAAACGGCAAACATATCGCCGCCCAAACCACACGAGGCCGGCATCGTCAACCACTCCACACCGGCCACAGCAATGGCCGCATCAAAGGCGTTTCCGCCCTGCTTCAACACATGCACTCCAGCAGCAGCAGCCCGTGCAGAAGCCGATGCCACCATGCCGTTGCTGGCATAGCGCACACCAGCACTGGGAAGTTGCTGTTTCTCTGTCATACTTGCTCCCCGGAACCCACGATCTGATCGCACATGCCGATGCTTCCAGCAATCGCTCGGGTTGCAGCTACCGGGTCGTCCTCACAGCATACCGCTGAAATGAGCGCAATCCCGAATGCCCCTGCCGCCATCACATCCTGGGCCGTCTCCAGTCCAATCCCGCCAATGGCAACAACCGGCACCGAAACCGCCTGCACCATTGCCGAAAGCCCATCCAATCCCTTGGCATCTCCCGCATCTGCTTTCGACCCCGTAGCATAGATGGGACCAAACCCCACGTAGTCAGCCCCTTCCGACACTGCCTGCTGAATTTGCACCACCGTCTTGGCGGTTGCCCCGATTACCTTGTCGGGCCCCAAAAGGTCACGTGCTTTCTCGATTGGAAAATCCTCCTGGCCCAGGTGAACGCCATCCACATTTGCCGCAATCGCCACATCCACCCGATCGTTCACAATCAAAATCGCCCCTGCCTCCGAACAAAGCGCCTGCATCGCCAGGGCCGTCTCGATCCTCTCCCGGGTCTTGCCAACCTTCTGCCGATATTGAATCGTGTCGGCACCTCCTTCCAGAGCCATTCGCGTCAGATCGATATGCGAGAACCGATTCTGGAGCACCGTGTCGGTCAAAACATGAAGTTTGCCAATGTGTTTCATATCATTTTTCAAGACGCTAAGGCACCGTGATCTTGATATAGTCCACTTCAACCTTCGCATTTTCGCTCAAGCGGAAAGCAATCTCATCCCCGGGAACTTCGGGCCAGGTTTCGAAGTATTGAACCAGTGTACCGTTGATGGAAAAATAATACGTAAATCGACCCTTCTCATTGGACCTGTGATCCAGAACATCGAACAAAACACCACGCCGTTCAACCCGCAAAACATTGAACTTATTATTCCCTTCAATCGCCGCATTCAGGGTCCAGTCCAGAGCAGGGAGGTAGTCATTTTGCATTTGGATTGCAAGCGAAAACTTGCCACTCGGGTTCACCAGAAAATTGGAATAATCCGCCTCAGACTGTCTGCCCCAGACAATTCCGTACCAGATAGAACGGTTGTCCCCTTCAACCTTACGCATCTTGCACTCGACCGAAAACTCGCCACGAAAGTCAAAGTCCCCGTAGCTCACAGTATAAATCCCTGTTTTCTCGCTCCGATCAATGGTATACCTGCCATTTTTAATCTCCAGCCTTGCATGATCGGATTCCACCGGCCATTCGTTCCTGTTGTCCTCAAAGTCGTCGAAAAAGATGACCTTGCGCATCGAATCTGGAATGTCAGGGACAACTCCCTGAGCATCACAGACAAGCGGACAGACTCCGGCAAAAATTAGCAAGAAGAGGACGATGTGTACTTTCAATAGGCAAACCTCCCGTCTCATCTCGAACCGCATTCGTGCCACGCCTCGGACAAAAAGTAAAAGTGATGGGTGGGGCCGTGCCCGTGCCCAATTGCCAGGCCATGTCGAATCGCCTCGGTAATATACGCCTTGGCTTTCCCCACGGCCTCCACC
>JAPUJS010000317.1 GCA_027296045.1 bacterium
TGCCACCTGGTTTCCGAACGGTTTGAAGAGGCCCGAGCGGAATTCCAAAAGGTCTTGCAACTCGACCCGGATCATGTGGCGGCTTTCTGGCACCTCGGGCAGATCGATCTGAAGATGGGCTGGGATGACCTGGCCCTTCGAAATTTTGAATGCGCTTTTGCCCTGGACCCTTTCAACCAGGAACTTGCAGACCAGATTGGATCCCTGCAAAACGAGGGGTCTGAATTGGAGGGGGATGTCCGGGAAGATGGAGATTCTGAAGATGATTCGGCGGTTGAATCGGAAGGCTCGGATGAGGCAGAATCAGATGCTGGGGAGATCGGCCAGGGGCTGGCAACGCTGGTCCGGGAAGTGGAACAGACGCAGGGGGAAAAAGCAAACGGAAAGGAAATGGCTGGACCGATTGCAACCGTGACGTTGGCCGAGCTTTATGTCCAACAGGGATTGGTGCGGGAGGCCGTGGATACCCTGGAGCGCGTTTTGGAAAAAGAGCCTGAAAATAGGCAGGCAAGGGAACGACTGAAAACACTGCGTTCATAAGTTTCATTTAAGAACCTATTGGGTTTCGGAGGCTTGATTACACTATGGTTTCTACATCTGATTTTCGAAATGGGATGGTGATTCGGATCGAAAGCCAGCTCTATTTTATGGTTGCGTTCGAACATTTTAAGCCCGGCAAAGGTGCGTCGGTGGTCCGGACCAGACTGAAAAACGTGCAGACGGGATCGGTTATTGATAAGACCTATCGGTCGGGCGACAAGGTCGACGATGTCCGGTTGGAAAAGCGGAAGATGCAGTTTTTGTATAAATCGGACGATTTTTATTATTTTATGGATACCAAGACGTATGAACAGTATGCATTGACGTCCGATGTCTTGGGCGATGCGGTAATATATCTGAAGGAAAACGAGGTGGTGGATGTGCTGGTTGCCGAGAACAATACCCTTGGCGTGGAGTTGCCCATTTTTGTCGAGCTGGAAGTGGTGCAAACCGATCCAGGGGTGCGGGGAGACACGGCAAGCGGGGGAACCAAGCCAGCTTCTCTGGAAACGGGTGCAACCATTCAGGTTCCTTTGTTTATTGAGGCAGGCAATGTGTTGAAGGTCGATACGCGGACCGACTCGTATGTTGAGCGGGTTTAGCGCCTTGTCAGGGAGGGGATGGTGAAGTTCTCCAAACAGTTTTGGGACATGCTCCAGGAACTCGTTTCGCTCTTGGGCGGGCAGGATCAGATTCAAGAGATTGAGATTGAACGACGGTTCTGGGGAGGCAAGATTCGCATTACCAAAGCCGGAAAAGATCCGGTTGTAAGCGCATCCCTGACGGAACCCCTCCCGTCTTCGGAGACAACCGAGCCGGTTGGTCTAGAAGCAGACGATCGATACCACCCGGTTCAGTCGCCCATGGTGGGGATGTTTTATCGAGCGCCCAGTCCAGATGCGCCGGCCTATGTGGAAGAGGGAGATGTGGTCTCCCCCGGGCAAACGCTTTGTATTATTGAGGCAATGAAGATTATGAACGAGATCGAATCGGATGTGAAGGGCCGGGTGGTTCGCGTGTTGATTGAAAATGAAAGCCCGGTCGAATACAACACCCCTCTTTTCCTGCTGGAACCTTTGCCATAAGGGTTTGGCTTTTTGGTACATCCTATTGCAAGGCAGCAGGCAGGCGGGTTTTCTGCTTGCTGCCTTCTCTTATTATTTGGAAATGATCTTTGTTCGACAAAATTCTGATTGCAGATCGCGGTGAAATTGCCCTGCGGATTATCCGGGCGTGTAAGGAGCTTGGGGTTCAGACGGTGGCGATCTATTCGGAGGCCGATGCCCATTCGCTTCATATTGGGGTGGCAGACGAAGATGTCTGTATTGGACCTCCGCCGGGCGATCAAAGCTATCGCAACATCCCCCGAATCTTGAGCGCGGCCGAGGTGACCAATGCCGATGCGATTCATCCCGGGTATGGGCCGCTGGCCGAAAATGCCGAGTTTGCCGAGATTTGTGGGTCGTGCAATATCCGGTTTATTGGCCCGTCTCCCGAAGCCATTCGAAAGATGGGAGACAAGGCGATTGCCAGAGAAACAATGGTGGAGGCCGGGGTTCCCGTATCGCCAGGCACGGGGGTGCTGGCCGATTTTGATGCCGCCAAGCGTGCGGCCAACCAAATCGGGTATCCGGTTCGGTTAAAGGCCGTTGCCGGTGGGGGGGGCCGGGGCATGCGGACGGTGCAGTCGGAGGGCGATTTGGAACGGGCCTGGCAGATGGCCCACGCCGAGGCCCAGGCGGCGTTTACTTCGGGTGCGCTTTATCTGGAAAAAGAAATTGAAGGCCCCCGGCATGTGGAAATCCAGGTATTAGGAGACGGGGCGGGAAATCTGATGCATCTGGGGGAACGGGAATGTTCGGTGCAGCGTCGGCATCAGAAGTTGATTGAAGAATCACCTTCTCCGGCGGTGGATGCGGATTTGCGGAAGCGCATGGGCGAGGCGGCCATTGCCGGAGGAAGGGCAGTGGGATATGAAAATGCAGGCACTGTGGAGTTTTTACTGGATGCCAAGGGCGCGTTCTATTTTCTAGAAATGAACACCCGGATTCAGGTCGAACACCCGGTGACGGAGATGGTAACCGGGTTTGATCTGGTCAAAGCCCAGATCCGAATTGCATCCGGAGAGTTTGTGGATTTGTCGCAGGAAAATCTGAAATTCCGAGGTCATGCCATTGAGTGTCGGATCAATGCGGAAGATCCGGCACTCAATTTTCGGCCTTCTCCCGGCACGGTGACCTCTTTCCATATGCCGGGCGGTCCGGGCATTCGGATCGATACCCATACCTATGCTGGTTACCACGTGCCGTCTCACTACGATTCGCTTCTGGCCAAGTTGATTGCATATGGAGAGACGCGAGAGGAAGCGATTGTGCGTATGATTCGGGCATTGGATGAGTTTGTGATTGAGGGTATTCCGACCACCATTCCGTTTCACCTGAAGGCCTTGAAACATCCGGATTTTGTGTCCGGTCAGATTACTACTGATTTTGTCGAACGGCTCGAATTGAAAGGAGCTTGATTGATGCCAGAGGTGCCGGAAGAGTTGTTTTACAATGCCGATCACGACTGGGTGCAACTAGATGGCGATACCGGAATTTGCGGGATTACAGATTATGCCCAGGGTGAGCTGGGCGATATTGTGTTTTTGGAATTGCCGGGTGTGGGCGAGACGGTCGCCCAGGGCGGAGTCTATGGCACCGTTGAAGCCGTCAAAACGGTATCGGATCTGATCTCTCCGATTTCGGGAGAGGTCGTTGAGGTGAACGAAGGGTTAACAGAAGATGCCTCTGAGGTGAATACATCTCCCTATAGAGAAGGGTGGATGATTAGAGTACGGCTTCAAGATGCTGCGGAGATCGATGATTTGATGAATGCGGAGGCCTATAAAAAAATGGTTGCCGGATTGTAGGGCTTCCGGCTATCGCTTGACAAGTTTTAATAAAGTCCATATTCTTAACAAAGTTATTGATGTGTTGATGTGAGCCAGGTCCTCTTTCGAGGAAGGGTGCGCTTGTCATGCAAAATGGAACTGCGCCGGTACTCAATCGTTCGGTTCTGGTGTTAAATCAGAGCTACGAACCGCTTCATATTTGTTCGGTTCGTCGGGCGATTGTGCTGATTTTTCGTGGCCGGGCACAGGTTGTCGAAGAGCTCGATGACCTCTGTATACGATCGGTTGCGTCAGAATTTCCGGTGCCGAGTGTGGTGCGTCTGGATTTTTATGTGCGCATTCCTCCCAAACCACTGGCTTTGACCAAGCGGAATATCCTGAAACGAGACGGCTATCAGTGCCAATATTGTGGGACAAAGAGGGGGCCTTTTACGGTGGATCATGTGGTTCCCAAGACACGGGGTGGAAGCGATACCTGGGGAAATCTGGTGTGTGCCTGTCATCGATGTAACAATCGCAAAGGCAGCCGCACCCCGGAACAGGCGCAATTGCCCTTAAGGCGAAAGCCACATTCACCGAATAATGTGACTTTTATTCGGCATCTCATCGGGGTACCAGACGAACGCTGGCGCCCCTATCTTTTTATGGAAGCTTCGGATTGAGCTTGGGGAGAAGGGCGCGTCTACAGGTGGGATTCGGGCAATAGGTGTGTGAACAAATCCTAGAAAGCGTGGGTTCATGGGTGAGAAAAAACGGGTTTTGACGGGCGATCGGCCAACGGGTCGGATGCACCTTGGCCATTATGTGGGATCGATGAAAAATCGGGTGCAACTTCAGGATGCGTATGAGTGTTATTTCCTGGTGGCTGATTTACATATGTTGACCACCCGGCCTGAGAAAGAACACATTGACGCGTTGCGAAAAAATATCCACGAAATGGTGTTGGATTATCTGGCCGTGGGAATTGATCCAGAAAAATCGACCATCTATTTGCAGTCCGCCATCCATGCGGTATACGAGATGAACCTGTTTTTTGGGATGCTCGTCACCCTGCCCCGGGTGTCCCGGTTGCCCAGTGTGAAGGATATGGCCCGGGCGGCCAATATGGAAGATGAGGCCATTCCGTTTGGGTTGATCGGATATCCCATTTTGCAAAGTGCGGATATTTTGATGTCCCGGGCACATCTGGTGCCGGTTGGCAAAGATAATGAGGCCCATGTGGAGGTGACTCGAGAAATTGCAAGACGGTTTAACCATTATTATGGAGAGGTTTTTCCGATTCCGGATGCGATGATCGGCGAAGTACCGAGCCTGGTGGGTACGGACGGTCAGGCAAAAATGAGTAAAAGTCTGAACAATGCGATTTTTCTGTCGGATGATGAGAAAACGGTGAACAAGAAAGTGCGCAGTATGTATACCGACCCGAATCGGGTTCGGGCGGATATTCCGGGAACCGTCGAGGGCAACCCGGTTTTTATTTATCACGATGCGTTCAATCCAGACCAGGAAGAGGTCGAAGATTTGAAGACCCGGTATCGTGCGGGCACGGTTGGAGATGTGGAAGTAAAAGAAAAGCTGTCCCGCGCCCTGAATGCTTTTCTGGATCCGGTTCGGGAACGCCGGAAATTTTTCGCGTCTGAGTCGGGATATGTGGAACAGGTCATTTATGAAGGCACTCTCCAGGTGCAGGAATTGGCAAATGAGACGCTGAAGATGATGAAGAAAGAGATGGGTTTTACGGGGGTGTGGAATCAGATTTCGCGAAAAGCAAGAGATCGCATGAAGAAACAGGAAAACGTTTCGAGTTCGTTATTGTGACTTGGGATTGGCATTTTTATCATAATCGTTCTTCCCCGTTTTTTGAACAACCAGTGCATCTGACTCCTCCAGGTGTATCACCCGGGAGAAGGTATGGTTGCTACGTCGTTTCAACTCGACCCGGACGTCGGACCCTATGGGGTGAAGATTGATATTTTCGAGGGACCCCTGGATCTATTGCTGTTTTTGATCCGGAAGGACGAGGTCGATATCTACGATATTCCGATTGCCGATATTACCCGGCAATTTCTGGAATATGTCGAGGTCCTCCAGGGCTTGAATTTGGAGCAGGCCGGCGATTTTGTGTTGATGGCTGCGACCTTGATCAAAATTAAGTCGCAAATGTTGCTGCCGACCGATCTGGAAGAGGAAGAAGAAGCCGAAGATCCGAGAGGAGAATTGGTTCGCAGGCTTCTGGAATACCAGCAGTTCAAAGAAGTAGCCGGGTGGATGGAAGATCAACAGGAGGCCAACAGGAATTTGTACTATCGGGGGACGGCGGTCGATCTGGAGGCCATTCAGGATCTGGAGGCGGATGCGCGGGAGGGGTTTCAACCGATTGGTCTGTTTGAGCTTCTCAAAGCGTTCAAACAGGCGATGGATATGGCCCCCAAGATCGATTCCCTCGCCGTGGAACGGGTGGAAGTGACGACCGAGGAGCGCATCGAATTTGTAATGGACGTGTTGACCCGGAGAGATCAGGTGCCGTTTACCGATTTGATCTCTGGTCATCGGATCGTGGTGGTGGTCACGTTTGTGGCGATCTTGGAACTGATGAAGGAGGGCCGGGTGACGGTTCAGCAGGCGACGTCTGATGGCGAGATCTGGGTATATCGAAACGAAAAGCGCGTTGTTCCCAATCAGGAGTCCGAGTACAATGGCTGAAATGGAATCTCAGATACCGGAAGGTCTGGCGCCCGATGAACATGATCGAAACCGGAGCATTATTGAGGCGCTGTTGACCGTAGCAGACGAACCCCTTGGGGCGGCAAAGCTATCAAGTGTGCTTGGCAGACGGGTTGGCGCTCGAGAGGTTCGTATCTATGTGGATGATCTGAACGAAGAATATGTTCAGACAGGTCGCAGTTTTCGTATTTCCGAAATCGCGGGTGGTTTTCAACTGGCGGTGCATCCCGAGTTTGCCCCCTGGATTCGGCAATTGATGAAGGAAAAACGGGCCCCCAGGCTTTCACAGGCCTCGCTGGAGTCGCTTGCCATCATCGGGTTTAGGCAGCCGATTACCAAAGTTGAGATCGAACATATTCGCGGGGTGTCGGTCGACGGCGTGCTCCGACAATTGCTCGAAAAGGGATTGATCCGCATTTCCGGGCGCTCCGATGCACCCGGACGTCCGTTGCTTTATGGCACCACCCGGGATTTTTTAAAGCACTTTGGGCTCAAGACGCTCTCGGATTTGCCCAAGCTGCGGGAACTGGAAGAGTTGTTGCAAGAAGAAGAGGACCGTGCGGCCGATGGGCAGGGCGTGCTTGTCGGGGTTCTGGACCCTCCCGGGGAAAATGGGGAAACGCCGGACATGGATGGCGATCTGCAAAGGGAAGAGACGGTTTGAGGCGGTGATGCGGATCAACCGATTTCTCGCCCGAGCCGGTGTGGCATCCAGGCGGGCCAGCGATCGGCTCATTCAGGAAGGTCTGGTTCGGGTCAATGGGGAGGTGGCCACACCTGGTGTGAAGGTGGATCCGCTGGTTGATGAGGTGGTTTACCAAGGGCGTGTGATTCAAGACGGAGAACCCGGCACGTATTTGATCTTGAACAAACCGCCTGGCTATCTGGTTTCGGCGGGCGATCCACACCATCGGCGGACGGTATTCGAATTGTTAAAAGGGGTGACCGCCCGGGTATTTCCTGTGGGCCGACTGGACCTGGATACCTGGGGTGTTTTGTTGCTGACCAACGATGGAGACTTGAATTTTCGGTTGACACATCCCCGCTATGGGGTGGAGAAGGTCTACCATGCCCGGGTGCGAGGAATTCCCCATGCCGAGACGTTGAGACGGCTGCGGGAAGGGGTTCTTCTGGAGGGGGTTCAAACGGCACCCGCCGCCGCCCGGTTGGTGCAAGAGAAGGATGGAAACGGTTGGATCGAGCTGGTCCTGCACGAAGGACGAAAGCGGCAGGTGAAGCAGATGTTGGCAGCGGTTGGCCACCCGATTCGGCGGTTGGAACGGATTTCTTTTGGGGGGCTCACGGCAACCGGACTGAAACCTGGATGCTGGCGGCATCTTACAACCGGGGAAATCCAAAATTTAAGACATCAAGTGGGACTCTCATAATAGCATGTGCGAAAGAGGAATCGTCATTGCAATAGACGGTCCGGCAGGGGCCGGGAAGAGTACAACGGCACGGTTGGTTGCGCAAGGGTTGGGGTATTTGTATCTGGATACGGGAGCGATGTATCGGGCAGTGGGCCTGGGCGCTTTGCAGGCGGGGCTGGATCCGGATGACGAGGCGGGAGTGGTGAGCTTGCTGCAAAAAATGCAGATCGATATGCGATCGAGCAGGGAGTCGCAGCTGACACTTTTAAACGGCAAAGATGTGTCTGTTGAGATTCGAATGCCAGAGGTCTCCGATGCCGCTTCCCGAGTCGCCACACATACCGGGGTGCGAGAGGTCCTGGTGATTCGACAGCGGGAGATTGGCAAAGATGGCGGGATTGTTCTGGAAGGACGGGACACGGGCACGGTGATCTTTCCCGATGCGGAACTCAAGGTTTTTCTGGTAGCCGATGTAGAAGCGCGGGCCGAAAGGCGGATGTTGGAGCTGGCTGAGAAGGGCGAAACGGCTGATTTTCAAGACCTTGTGGTTCAGATTCGAGAACGAGATGTACGGGATCGGGAGACCCAATTACAATTTGGACCCTGGCCACCTGCAGATGCCGTGCCAATCGATACAACCGGGCAGTCCATTGAGGCACAGGTGGACCAGGTCATCACCCTGGCCATGGACCGGGGCGCACAAGTGGGTGGATCTGGATGAATTTTTACCGATTTGTTTGGTGGATTGCCTACGGAATTTGCGTTTTGTTATTCCGAATGCGGGTCGAAGGCCGGACCCATATTCCCCGAGAAGGGGGGATCATTCTGGCAGGCAACCATCGCTCTTATGCCGATCCGGTTATCATTGGGGTTGCGGCAGGACGCGAACTTTGGTATGTTACTAAAAGTGAAGTATTTCTGGTTCCTTTTTTAGGACAACTAATTCGAAAATTGCACGCGATACCCGTCCAGCGTGGGCGGGGAGATCGTGGCGCGTTGGTCGCTCAGGAAGAGGTGCTGAAATCCGGGGGGGGCGTGTTCATTTTTCCGGAAGGGACGCGCAGCAGGAATCCCGGCTTTCTTCCTCCCAAACTGGGTGTGGGTATGGTGGCCTACCGGACGAAGGTGCCGGTAGTGCCCGTTTATGTTTCGGGTACGGTCAATGTCTGGAAGACGATGCTGGGGTTGGACCGCGTAACGGTGCGGTTTGGTCCGGCCCTGCATTTTTGTCCAGACCATTTGCCCGACAGGCGAAAAGACGCCTATCATTCTATCAGCAAAGAGGTGATGCACACGATTGGACAACTCGGGCAGAGCGATCGGTCGGCCGGCACGGTTGCGCCTGCACCCCGATATTTGTGGGGTTAACAAAGGGAGAGAGGGGATCTGTATGGTATGAGGTGGTCGTCAGGACTGCCTTTTTTTACATTGTACGGTTTTCTTTTGTCTGCCATTGATCATTTACTATGTCGGCATTTTCCATTTTGGGGTATGTGTTCCCCTTCACCAGGACCTGTACCGGGTCCGGTTTGTAAGGATGCAGCCTGATGGCCGAAGCAAAAGAGCTTTTAAGTCCTGAAGAAGCGCTCCGGGCACTCGATGAGAGCGAATATTCTGAGGACGAATTCAATGAAATGATGAGCCTTTATGAAGGCACCATGGACAGTATCGAGCAGGGCGAAATCGTCCCTGGCACCGTGCTGGACATTTTGGAAGGGGTCGTTGTTGTCGATATCGGGTTCAAATCCGAAGGCACGATTCCCGTTGCGGAATTTGGAGATCCGCCCACGATTGAGATCGGCGACGAAGTGGAGGTGTTCCTGGAAAGTGTTGAAGACCAGGAAGGCCAGGTGGTTTTGTCCAAGCAAAAAGCCGATTTTATGCGGGTGTGGGATCGGATCAAGGATGCCCAAGACGCCGACCAGATTGTGGAAGGGCGTCTGGTGCGCCGGATCAAGGGCGGAATTGTGGTGGACCTTTTTGGTGTGGATGCCTTTTTGCCGGGGTCGCAGATCGATATCAAGCAGGTCAAGAATTTCGATCAATTTATCGGCCAGGTCTTCCCCTTCCGGATTATCAAGCTGAACAAGAATCGTCGCAATATTGTGGTCTCCAGGCGCGTGGTTTTGGAAGAAGAGCGCGGACGGCTGCGCAAGCAGATTTTGGAAACCCTCGAAGTGGGCCAGGTTCGCACGGGTCAGGTCAAGAATATCACCGATTTTGGTGCCTTCATCGATCTGGGTGGTCTGGACGGCTTGTTGCATATCACCGATATTGTCTGGGGCCGGGTGGGGCACCCATCTGAAGTGCTTTCGATTGGGGACGAGGTAGAGGTCAAGGTGCTGAACTACGACGAGGAGCGGGAACGCATTTCGTTGGGAATGAAGCAGTTGACCGACCATCCGTGGGAAAATATCGAAGAGAAGTACCCGGTGGATCAGCGGGTGATGGGCAAGGTGGTGAGCATTACCGACTACGGTGCTTTTGTCGAACTGGAACAGGGCGTCGAAGGTCTGGTACACATTTCCGAAATGTCCTGGACGCAGCACATCCGGCACCCATCCAAGCTGGTGTCCATTAACGATGAAGTTGAAGTGATGGTGCTGAAGGTGGACAAGGACGAGCAGAAGATTTCCCTGGGACTCAAGCAAATTCAGCCCGACCCGTGGCTTTCGTTGGATGAGAAATATCCGCCGGGAACGCGCATGGTTGGCAAAGTTCGCAATCTGACGAATTTTGGTGCCTTTGTCGAAATTGAGGAAGGCATCGATGGTTTGGTCCACATTTCCGATATGTCGTGGACCAAGCGGATTCGCCATCCGAACGAGATTGTGACAAAGGGCCAGGAAGTGGATGTGGTGGTCCTGAATATCGACAAGGACCGCCGTCGGATTTCGCTGGGTCACAAGCAGACCATCGAGAATCCCTGGGCGGAACTGGCCATTACTTATGCGGTGGGCAATACCACACAGGGCAAAGTCTTCCGGTTGTTGGAACGCGGGGTTGTGGCCGAACTGGACGGCGATGTAGAAGGCTTTGTACCGGCTTCCCAGCTGGGGATTGCCGACCTGAGTCGCCCGGAAGATTATTTTAGCGAAGGCGACACTATACCGCTGAAGGTTGTGGAGTTTGACGAAGAGCAAAAGAAAATTGTGTTGAGCGTTCGGGAATACCTGAGGGATGTTGAGGAAGCGGAAGCGGCGGAGTTTATTGCCGCCCATCCTCTCCGAGAATTGGTCGGCGATTCTGAAGGTGGATCCGACGATGAGGCATCTGCCGAAGATGGCGCCGAGGCCGATGGAGAACCATCGGTTGAAGCCGAGGCAGAAGCAGCGGACGATCCATCTGCAGAGGCCGAAGCCGCCGAAGATGCCGATGCATCGGAGGCCGAAACAGTGGAAGCCCGTGATGATTCTGAGGATGCAGAATCTGAAGCGGCATCGGAAGATCCGGTTCCAGTTGCAGAGGCCGAGGCGGAAGATACCGAAGCGGATGCATCGGCTAAACCGGAAACAGAATTGGCCGAAGAAAAGGCATTGGATTCCTAAATCGGATGTTGGAACACACCGGTTGAACCCGCGAAGAGTTGGGGGGGGTGGGGGCGCTTGGTGGTGTAAAGTAGACGGAGGGCCAGGCCGGCAGGTCCAGTGGGA
>JAPUJS010000318.1 GCA_027296045.1 bacterium
ATCCGCTGGATGCGTTTGAGGTGACGCTGACGCCCGGAGAAGATGCCCAATTGGTACACATTCATGGACATTCGGGTACGGCAAAGGAGTGGACTTTGCATAGTCTGACCCCCTGTCCAGACTATGTTGGGGCCGTTGCAATTGAAAGAGAAGGTGTGCAGGTGACGTGTTGGCAATGGGACGAACAGGAGCCGGAGATCTGATCCGGTTTCCACCTGGTCGTGAATCGGACAAGGGTGCGTAATTATTCCACACCATCGGAGTGGAATTTCCTATTGTTATTAGGGTGAAAAAAAAAGTGGAAATCCTGAAACATGTGGGTGGCCCTCTTTGTCGGATAGCATGTATTATTCACACGGTATTGTTGGGAAGGTTTTCTGAAAGTTAGGGCTATGCAAAAGTTGCTGGAACAACCCCTGAATGGGCTGATGGGTCGAGTGCAAAGCCGATTCCAGGTGGATGAAGAAGAATTGATGCGGGTGGAATCGGACCTGGGGCACAACGGCCGGTTTGGGACGCAATGGGTGGTGGTTTCCACCGAGCGGATTCTGGTGTTCCCAGATGGGGAATCGAGCGAGCCCATCGAAATTCCGATGGCTGAAGTGATGCTTGCCCGGACCGAAGCCCTGGTTGGCGGTGCCCGTTTGGAGATCTACCGGAAGGACAAACCGACGGTTTACGTGCCCTATTCCAGGACGTTGATCGCCAAGTTTGCCGAAGTGACCCGGGGCATTGAGCAGTTGCGAAAAGGGGAATCGTTTTTTGTCAACGGAGAACTGGAGCGAATCCGGTGTGAAAAATGCAACCGATTGCTGCCGGAAAAGAACGGAATTTGTCCGGCGTGTATCAACCGCCTGGCGACTCTGGGCCGGATTGCTTCGTATCTCAAGCCCTATCGGGGGCGTACTATTTTGCTGGCTGCGGCATCGGTGTTGACCACAGTGTCGGAACTGTTGCCGCCCCTGGTGACCAAGGCGATTGTCGACAAAGTGCTGGTGCCGCCCGAAGGTGCAGAGGTGCTTGAAGGTGAAAGTCGGGTTGGGCTTTTGGGGTTGCTGGTACTGGCGCTGGTGGGGGTGCGGCTGGTAACGTGGGGTGCCGAATGGGTGCATGGGTGGACCATTACATGGTTGTCCGCGCGGGTGACAGCCGACATCCGCAGCCAGCTCTATCGTCGATTGGAATTGCTGTCGCTGCAGTTTTATGACAAGCGGAAGGTGGGAGCGGTGATGTCCCGGGTGACCAGTGATAGCGGCCGGTTGCAGGATTTCCTGGTAGACGGATTGCCCTATATGGTCATCAATGGGCTGATGGTCCTGGGCATTTTGTTCGCCCTCTTTTCTATGAGTTGGCAGCTCGCGGTTCTGGTTCTGATTCCGATTCCCCTGATTCTGATCTGGGGATCGGTCTTCTACGTTCGGATGCGGCGGTTTTTTACGCGGTGGATGATGGCCTGGTCGGAAGTGATGTCGCGTGTGAATGAGGCCCTGACGGGCATCCGGGTGGTCAAGGCATTTGCGCAGGAACAGCGGGAAATCGACGTGTTTACGAGGCGTAACGAAAAACTGAATCAGATCGGAATTCAAACGGAAATGAACCGCGCCTTTTTCTTTACGGTGATGACGTTTTTTACGGGAATAGGTGTTTTGATTGTCTGGTACTTCGGCGGCAAAGAGGTGATTGGAGGCACCCTGACCCTGGGCACCCTGATGGCTTTTTACAGCTACATGATGCTGCTCTATGGCCCGCTGGAGTGGTTCGGGATGGTCAATTCCTGGATGACCCGTGCTTTTTCCGGGGCCGAACGGATTTTTGAGATCATCGATACCCAAACGGAAGCCTATCAAGACCCCGATGCGGTCGCCATGCCGAATATGCAGGGGCGCGTGACTTTTAACGATGTGACCTTTGGCTATGATAAGAGCAAGCCCGTGTTGCACAATCTCAATCTGGATGTGAAGCCGGGTGAGATGATCGGTCTGGTCGGTAAATCCGGGGTGGGCAAGACAACGGTCGTGAATCTGATTTGCCGCTTTTACGATGTGGACCGGGGCGAGCTCAAAATTGACGGCGTGAATGTGCAGAATATTCGGTTGGAGGATCTGCGCAGCCAAATCGGGATTGTATTGCAAGAACCCTTCTTGTTTTCGGGTTCGATTGCCGAGAATATCAGTTATGGGAAACCCGGATCGACGATTGCCGAGATCATTAAGGCGGCCAAGGCGGCCAATGCCCACGATTTTATTGTGTCCAAACCAGATGGATACGATACGGTCGTGGGGGAACGCGGCCAGACGCTTTCTGGCGGGGAACGACAGCGTGTGTCACTTGCCCGGGCGGTTTTGCACAATCCCCGCATCCTGATCTTAGATGAAGCCACGTCGTCTGTGGATGTGCAGACCGAAGCAAAAATCCAGGAGGCGATTGCCAGTTTGATCGAGGGACGGACCACCTTTGCCATTGCGCACAGACTTTCGACCCTGCGAAATGCAGACCGGTTGGCGATTCTCGATGCGGGTCAAATTGTGGAAATGGGGACCCACCAGGAACTGATGGAGCGGGGTGGGGTGTTTGCCAACCTGGTGAAGCTGCAAAAAGAAGCTTCTGAGATTATCGCGATTCAAGAATAAATGGGCATATGGAAACGGTGAGTATGAATCCTTTTATTGAAACCATGCCGGATGATATGAAGGCCAAGCTTCAGATCCCGGAAGGTGAAGAGATTTTGATCCAGGTTGCGACAGACCTGGATGACACGCGCGGGTTTGGCCAACAATGGGTGGTTGTGACAGATAAACAGATGCTTGTGATTCCTACCAATGGGCAAAACAGGACCATGTCGGTGCCCCTTTCAGAAGTGTCTGAGATCAAGCAGGAAGAACTGGTTGGGTCGGGTTATCTGGAACTGCGACGCAAAGAAGGGCCTCCTGTTCAGGTACCCTATTCCCGGTCGCTGACGCCCAAATTTGCCGAGGTGTTGGAAGCGCTCCGTCAGTTGAAGGATGGAGAGGAAGTGACGCTTCCGCAAGAGTTTGAGCGAACCCACTGTGAAGCATGTGGACGGCTGCTGCCTGAGAAAAACGGTATTTGCCCGGTGTGTCTCAAAAAATGGGTCACGTTCCGCCGGATTGTGGGCTACATGTTCCGGTATCGATGGCGAGTGATCTTGACCATGTTTTTGTCGGTAGTCAGTGCGCTTCTGGCGCTGTTGCCGCCGCACATCATCCAGCTGATTATTGACGATGTGCTCACGCCCCGCACCGATCAGGGGCTTTTGTTCCAGTATGTAATGATGATGTTCGGGATCCGGGTGGCGATCTTTCTGGTGGACCTGACGGTGCGATGTGTGGGACGCGCTGTGGGTTTGCGGTCGATTGGAGACGTCCGGGAGGACCTCTACCGGCAGTTTCAACTGTTGCCCATCAAGTTTTATGATAAACGGCGGGTGGGGGCACTGGTGTCTCGAATGACCAATGATTCGGATCGGTTGGAAGGGTTGATGGTCTACGATTTTTACTATATCCTTTCCAATACACTGCTGTTTTTTGGCATCCTGGCCTTGTTGATGGTGAAGAACTGGGAGTTGACGGTATATGTGCTGCTGCCCATTCCGTTGATCGTGTTTGCAGGCAGCCGGATTTGGGATCGGATGATCTTACACTGGAGCAAGTGGTCCAGCAAGTGGTCCAAGCTGTATGCCCAGCTCAACGAATCGATGCACGGGATCCGGGTGGTAAAGGCGTTTGCACAGGAATCGCGCGAAGGCGACCGGTTTGATCACCACAACGAAGAGATGATGCAGGTCAATGTGGTTGGAGAGCGGACCTGGTTTGTATTTTTTACCATAACCAACTTTTTGATGAGTTTTGGGGTGTTTTTTGTGTGGTTTTTCGGCGGGCAACAGATTTTGCAGAAGGAGTTGACGCTGGGCGTGCTGATCGCCTTTATCAGCTACCTCTGGATGCTTTACCAGCCCCTGCGTTGGTTCGGAGATTTCTACAATTTCATCTTGAGAGCCCTTGCCGGGGCCGAGCGAATCTTCGAAGTAATTGACTCAACGCCCGAGCCGTTTGACAAGCCCGGTGTCCAGAGAATGCCCCGGATCAAGGGGGATCTGACGTTTCGGAATGTGTTCTTTGGTTACGATCCCGGAAAACCGGTGTTAAAGGGTGTGGACCTGGAGGTGAAGGCGGGAGAGATGATCGGTCTGGTGGGCAAATCGGGCGTGGGAAAATCGACTCTCATCAACCTGGTGTGCAGGTTCTACGACCCGCTCCGGGGCGTGGTGGAAGTGGATGGGGTGGATATGCGAGATATTCACCTGAACGATTTGCGGAGCCAGATCGGGATGGTGCATCAAGAGCCCTTTCTGTTTGACGGAACCATTGCGGAGAATATTGCTTATGGAAAGCGGGAGGCCACCTTTGAAGATGTGGTGAGGGCCGCTATTGCGGCCGAGGCGCACGAGTTTGTTGTGCAAAAACCCGATGGATACGATATGAAGGTGGGAGAACGGGGCGGTCGGTTGTCTGGGGGGGAAAGACAGCGTATCTCGATTGCCCGGGCGATTCTGCACGATCCCCGAATTCTGATCCTGGACGAGGCAACGTCCTCGCTGGATACCCAGACGGAACGGAAGATCCAGCAGGCGATTGCCAGGCTGGTGGAAGGGCGAACCACCTTTGCGATTGCCCATCGGCTGTCGACGCTTCGAAGTGCAAACCGATTGGTGGTGATAGACGAGGGCAGGGTGGCCGAGGTTGGCACCCACGAAGAGCTCATGGACAGACAGGGTATTTTCTATCGATTGGTCAAAAAACAACAGGAGACGTCAGCGGTACTTGGCGTTGGCGCCCTGGACGGTTAAATGAGAAGGGAAAGAGGATGGCAATTCAGGAACAGGAAATGATAATGGAAGAGCAGGACAAGTCCCCTGTAGCGAAAAAAGCGGAGTGGACGCCCACCCCAATTGAGGTGGTCCATCCCGAATCGGTGGACCCGGGCAAGATCCGGTTGTTTAAAGAGCCGGCCTGGGCGTTGCGGATGACCATTGAAGACGATCGGTCCTATTTGCGGATTAAAGTGACCCTGGCGGCACCTTTGTCGGAACCGGATCGCTATATCTGTTTTCTGGATGCAAAGGACGAAGTGATCTGTATGGTCACCAATCTGGACGACATGGTGGAATCGTGTCGGCCCTTTGTGCTGGAAGAACTGGACAGGCGCTATCTGACTGCCCAGGTCAGTCGGGTGCACGCCATTCGAAACGAGTATGGGGTATCGTACTGGGATGTGGAAACCGACCGGGGACGGCGAGAGTTTGTGGCCCGGTCGGTAGGCGAACACGCGCAATGGCTCAGCGAGACCCGGCTTATGATTTTTGATGTGGATGGCAATCGATTTGAAGTGGCCGATCTGGAGGCCCTGGACAAAAAGAGTCGAGGGTTGATGGATCTGGTGTTGTAGAAAACAACATTGAGAACCAGAAAAGGCATTCCTTATTGGGGTGCCTTTTTTCATGTGGACAAGGGGAAGGTGAAACTTTATTTTCAGAAAAAACATCCTATTGCAGTAATTCAACCTATGGGGCTCCGGCTTCAACAAGACGGAGTTTACCATCATCTTCTGCGCAGCAATGCGTGGTTTTTCTGGGAGATTTGACTATGAAACGCAAAATCGGTCGTATGCTGGCCTGGATTGGGGGAATCACCGTGGGATTGATCGTGCTGGTGATTGTCATTATTGTGGTAGCCGGTGGGAAAGAGGAAGTGCCGGACCAGACGATCTTGAGGATCAATTTTGAACAGAAAGTGGTAGAATATGTGCCCGATGATCCTATTTCCAAACTGACACAAAAAGATGCGCTGGTGGTTCGGGAGATCGTGGCGGCCCTGGAGCAGGCATCCCAGGATGAACGCGTGGTGGGGCTGCTGGCCCGGGTGGGTAGATCCCGCATGGGCATGGGGCAGATTCAGGAGGTGAGGGATGCGGTGACGGCCTTTCGGGAGCGTGGAAAGCCAGCGGTGGCCTATGCCGAGACCTTTGGGGAGTTTGGGGGCGGGAATGGCGGCTATTATCTGGCAACGTCCTTTGATCAGATATATTTACAGCCATCAGGAGATATTGGGCTTACAGGATTTGGAATTGAGCAGCCGTTTCTGAGGGGGACCCTGGAGAAATTGGGGATCGAGCCCCGTATGGGACAGCGGTATGAGTATAAGAATGCCGCCAATATCTTTATGGAGAAGGCGTATACCGATGCCCACCGTGAGGCCGATCAGACACTCCTACAGGGATGGTACAATCAAATGGTTCGAGGAATTGCAGCCTCGCTGGAGACGTCTGAAGACGACGTTCGCGCCCTGATTGACCAGGGACCCATTCTTGGAACCCAGGCGGTGGATCTGCATCTGGTCGATAGCCTGGCCTATCGAGACGAAGTTTATGACAAGGTGAAGTCCGATTGGGGAGAAGATGCCGAATTCCTGTCTCTGGCCGAATACATAGATCGTACAGAAAAGCCGTATGATGATGGCACGGAGGTGGCGCTGATTTATGGCGTGGGTGCCGTCACTCGCGGAGAAAGCGAAGCCGGTTCGATGGGATCGGATACGGTGACCAAGGCATTTCGGGATGCGGTGAAAGACGAGGATGTGAAGGCGATTTTGTTCCGTGTGGACAGTCCGGGGGGATCGTATGTGGCATCGGATGCGATCTGGCGTGAAACGGTGAAAGCCCAGAAGGCCGGCAAGCCGGTGATTGTGTCTATGGGCGATGTGGCGGGATCTGGAGGGTATTTTGTGGCGATGCACGCCGATAAGATTGTGGCGCAACCGGGCACCATCACCGGGTCGATCGGGGTGCTTGCAGGCAAGTTTTTAACCCAGAACTTCTGGGATAAGATCGGGCTGAATTGGGACGAGGTTCATGTGGGTAAAAATGCCATGTTCTGGAGCAGTGATCAGGATTTTACGCCCGAACAACAGGCCAAATTCGATGGGTTTTTGGATCGGGTTTATCAGGATTTCACAGAAAAGGTGGCAGAAGGGCGCAATTTGCCCTGGGAAAAGGTGCACGAGGTTGCGAAAGGGCGGATCTGGACGGGAGAAGATGCACTGGAACAGGGCCTGGTGGATGCATTGGGCGGATTCCCGGTTGCCCTGAATCTGGTGCGGGAGGCACTGAAACTGGCGCCGGATGCCGCTTTAAAGCTGAAGATATTTCCCAAGGAAAAGTCGCTTCTCGAATTGGTGATGGAGAAGGGCCTGATCGGTGTGGATCCGGGAACGATGATGATGGTCCGGACAATGGAAACGCTCCGGCCCGTGCTGAAACTGGCGCAATCGCTGGGATTCGGCCAGAAGGCGGGAGTTCTGACTATGCCGGGAGGATGGGGAAACCGCTGATCGGCCTATAGGCCCTCACCCCGTCTGAGGGCGCCTGAACGGCAACCCGCAGACTTCCCTCTCCCGTGGCGGGAGAGGGGCTGGGCTTAAGGGGCTTGGAAATGCAACGGTTTTTTTTGTAACCATTTCCTGTTTTCCGCATCGGAAGGGGGAAAGGCCTTTCGTTATGGAAAATTCAGACACAGACCTGGACCTGGTTTCCCGGACCCTTTCCGGAGATCAGGGGGCATACAGGCGGCTGGTGGAACGCTACCGAAATGCGGTTTATGGGTTGATTCTCAGCTATGTGCGGGATTTCGATCAGGCGGAGGATCTGGCCCAGGAGGCGTTTATCCGGGGGTATTACCGGCTTCATACGCTTTCGGACGGGGACCGGTTTGGAGGGTGGTTGCGCACGATTGCGGCAAATCTGTGCCGGATGAAGCTTCGCGACCGGCGGATGCTGCCGCTTTCGGAAGACGGTCTGGAAGCCGTTACAGATCCGCTGCCGTCGCCTGAAGCCGTCCGGGAACAGGAAGAGACGCAGCAGGAGGTATGGGCGGCTCTGGAGCGGCTGTCCCGAAAGGAACAGGAAGTGGTGACCCTTTACTATCTGGAAGGGGAGCGTGTGGCGGAAGTAGGAAAGTTCCTGGGAATTTCTGCCGAGGCGGTGAAAGCTCGCCTGTACCGGGCCCGAAAAACCCTGCAAAAGGAGATGGTGGAGATGGCCAAGAAAACATTGTCACAGAAGAAATTGGGCCGAAAATTTGCAGATCAAATCGAGATACGGGAGTTCAGCGATTTGGCCCGTCTGACGGACGAAGAATTGCAGGCTTTGGCGCTGGAGACGGGTATGGCGCTTGCCAGAGGGCTGGCAACGGGAGACGAGGAAGCGGAGGTGTTCAAGCAGCGTGTGCTGGCCGTTCTGCCCGAACGAGATCGGGAGAACATGGAGGTCCATCTCACCTACAGCGATCCGGCACGGGATGCCAGGCGGACGGTAGTGAAGGCGGCTCAAGATCTGCAACAATCCGGGGTGATCCGTCCGGCACCCAGATCTTTTGACAAGGCCCCACCAAAGGGGCCGGTTGAGGTCGTGGCGTTCGCCGATTTGCTTCGGCTGACCGATCGGGAAATTCAGTGGGTGCTGCGCGAGGTGGACACAAAAGATCTTGCGACTGCCCTCCGCGGCAAGGGCAACCGGATCCGTCAGGTTGCAGATCGGATGCAAAAAAATGTATCGGAGCGGGTGTGGCGGTTTATCGAGATTGAATGGGAGCATTACAAGGTCTCTGCCAAAGCCATTCGGGCGGCTCAAGAAGGGATCGTGCGCGTGGTTTGGAGCTTGCAAGGAAGCGGAGTCATCCGGCCTTCCAAAATCGGTCCGGAACTGGGCGAACGGGTGGTAGTGCGCTCTTTTGAGGATTGGGCAAAGTTGTACGACCGGGAGATCCAATATGCGCTTCGGGAGATCGATTCGCGGGATCTGGCGGTTGCCCTGATGGGCAACGGGAAGCGAATGGGGGCTGTGAAGACCCGAGTGATGCGGAATCTGTCCGAGCGTGTGGGACGTATGATTCGAGAAGCACAGTCTCAGTTTTCGCCCGGCAAAGAAGATATCGAGGCCTGTCAACAGAAAAGTCTGGAGACAATCAAACAGTTGCAGGTGCTGGGAATGATTCGTCCTCCAGCCCGCAAACCCACACACAGCCAGTATGAACGCATGATGACCGCTGCGGCTCAGAAGCGGATCGAGCGGGGGCTGCACGGTGGACGGTGGACCCCGGACGGGATAAGCTACATGACTTTGATTCCTTATCTGGGGATGGTGATGCGGGACGAGGGTATGGACGCCGCCCGGGCCATGTTGAACGGGGTTCAGGAGTCTGTACTGGAACAGGGTATCCAGTTGCTGGCGGAAGGGACAGATCGGGAGACGCTGGTGGAGACGTTGGAAAAACAGGCCGATCGGGAAATCAAGCGAATCAAAAGCAAGTTCAAAATGGTGATCGACGGTCTGGCTGCCATTCAGGAGGGGCAAGCCCCCCGGGAGGTCGGGCATCATTTGGCAAAAATGTAGGGGCGTCCAGGTCTCGCAAGAATTTGAATCCAATGGGAGTTCAGGGGCACGGCAAGCCGTGCCCCTTTTCTGTTTGTCCAGAGTAATACCGATTAAAACACAAAATGGCGTCATACACGCACAGAGAGTAATGAAAAATTCTGCATTAATTTTTATATAAGTTTATGTTTATCAGTTTTTTATTAGGATAGATCTATTTTCCCTGCGAAGGGAAAATAGATCTATCACGACACTGGGTATATTCCAACAGAGGTACGTAATGTCTCACAGGAATTGTACCAACCTTGGCAAGGGCTAAAGGCTGGTTTGCGCCCACGGCAGAGACACGATGGCTGATATCGCACATTAAAAGGGGTCCGTCAGGACAGGTCCGTGGCATAGGCGGTCCTCACTCCGTATTTTATTGTAAATAATAAGAAGAGTAAGACATTGAAAAACCGTGTATTATAGTTATGTGCCTTCAAAGGTAATCCATATGGCCCTTCGTTGGCAGGTCCTTTGCTTAAGAAGGAGGGTGCAGATCTTATACAGAGGATAGACACCCATATTCATATTCATTATATCGGGATAAACAAAAAAGCCGTGAACGGTTACGGAATTGACAAGGTTTACGGTAAGGGTGCCTGTGATCTACCATTGAGGGACAAGAAGAGATAAACATCAGAAGGTCGGGTCCTCTTGTTTTTAACAGTCGGAAGGCCTTTTTTTTTTCCAGAATAGGGTTCCACATATCCTATCACTCCAAAGGAGGAGAGATTATGAAACGCTATACCCCTTACTCAATCGCTGTCGCTCTGCTGGTCGCTCTCGTCTGGGTCGGCTGCAGCGAGAATCAGATCCCCCTTGCGCCGGACTCGGGACAGCAACCTCGGGCTGCGGCCAAACCCGCAGGGGGAAAAAGAACGCTTTCTGTGAAGAAGGTGAAAACGCCTAAAACCATCGTGATGTCCGATGGCAGGGTGATGGAGAAGGTAGTAACTGTATTCTACAAGAGGGGTGAAGGTAGTCAAGGCGGTGAGGTCAGTAAGATCGTTGAGGGGAGTGGAAAGTGTTTCGCCTTATTCGCAAACGACGCCAGGTGGAAAACCACAGAGCCCTATATTTTGGATGCGACGATCGTGAGTTGTCTTAGCTGAGGTTTTGTAGCTTCCAGGGTAAAATCGAGTCTGATGACCTGTAATAAGTCGGCTAAATTTAAAATATTCGGCCCGGGTACCACGGATGCCAGGCAGGTTGACGGAGCGGATGATGAGGCTCCGGACGGAAAGAATGAAGTCCTGTTTGCAAATATAGATGAGCCTGGTGTCATCGCCGTTACGA
>JAPUJS010000319.1 GCA_027296045.1 bacterium
CGGGTGCGGCCGAGCGGATCTTGATCACGCTGTATGACCGGGGGTGTTCGCAGGAAGTGATTGCCGATTTTATTTTTTCGGCCGCGACAGATTTTTATTTTACCGGCGACGGCCATGCATTGGATTTTGCCAATAAAATGCTGGAAGGCCTGGATTATGTAGATTGGAACGGTGCCCATGAGATTTTACGGCCGATTGTGGTGGATCTAATCAGTCGGACCCGGCATGAGGAGACCTCGCGGTGGCAGGACAGTGTTCCTGTGCTGGAAGATGTGTTTACACGGCTGGACGAGATCTGGGAGGAAAACCAGAAACAGGAGGCCGAACTGGATGTCTCGGCTTTTGCGCAGACCATGCTGGGAGACGAATTTGAGCCCATTGTCGCAGCGGTCGAAGCCAAGCTGCGGGCCGGGGTTGATGCAAAGGATCTTTGCCGGGCGATGACCTATGCCGGGGCGATCCGGACGGTTCGGTTTCACTTGAAAAATGAGGGGGACTGGCACGACGTGGCCAATATTTATTCGTATGCCCACGCGCTTTATCGGGCATTTGAAAGAGCCCCCAGCAAAGAGCTGTTGCGTGGTATTTTCCACGGGGCCGTCTTTATGACCTATGTCCGTTGGCTGAATATGCCTTCGGCGCGGATGCCGCAACCCGGACAACGCCTCGATGAGACCTATGATTCGCCTGCGAAAATGCTGGAACGGCTCCAGGAGTTTGCAGATTTTCAGAAGGTGTTTGAGGCCGAGGTGCTGGTGAATCAGTATTTGGAAGAAGGCCATGATGTGACGCAGCTGCGCCATACCCTGGCCCATGTGATGCTTCGGGAAGATGCGGAACTGCATATGTTTCAGGTGCTGGAGGTCGCGTTCCGGCACTACGAATTGTCGGACGATCCCGAAGAGCAGCGGATGCATTTGCTGGCGGCCACCCGGTATATCACGGCCCAGAAGGTGATGAAGGGAATTTTGTGGTCGACCGAAAACGCGGAGCGTTTGCAGCGAGGTGAATTGCTCAGTGAGCGGGACGATGACGGTTAAAGGGTGAGCGGGACAGGAAAACGGGGTGACCAAACGGTTGCCCCGTTTTTTTATCCGTGTAAATCTGCCTGTTTTGCCCGGTCTTCAAGTTCTTGTTCGGCGGCTTTTCGGTCTTTGTCGGTTTCAAGGGGAGCGATGGTGACTCCAGGCGAGGGTTGGGGATAGAGGATGCGGCTGGCCCCGATGTCTTCCATGGCCTGTATAACGGGTTCGGGGTCGAGGGTGAGGGCGATGATGGTACCACCTCCTCCGGCTCCGGCCAGTTTGGCACCCAGGGCACCCCCTTCCAGGGCTGCTGCGATGAGTCGCTCGTTGTCGGGTCCAGACCCGCCCAGGTCTCGCTGGATGTCGTGGTTTTCGATCATCAATTCGCCCAGCATTTCCCAATCGCCTGTTAGGAAAGCGCGTTTGCCCATGCGGGCGAGGTGGGAGATTCTCAGATAGGACCGTCTCACCTCCGGGTCGCCTTCCAGCCAGCGTTCCCGAATGGGTACATGTACGGTGCCGGAACTGCGCTGGACACCGGTGTGGCCCAAAACAAAGGGAAATTCCTGGATATAGGGGTGAAGGGGTTCCATGGTGGCGTAGGGCTCATCGCCAAATGCACGGTAAAACTGTTTTTGACGGAAGTCCATATAGTTGAGCCCGCCGAAGGTACACATATAGGCATCCTGGTATCCACACAGGGCCATGTAATTGAGTTCGATGTGTCGGGCGATTTCGGCCCGAAAAAAAAGGTGTTCGGTCCGTCCGAGGAAGGCAAAGATGGCGTTGAGAAGGGAGACACTCATGGCCGATGAACTGGACAAACCTGCCGCAAAAGGAATGTTGCACGCCCACCGCAGCGAAAATTTGGCATCGGCCAGGTCCAGGAAGTGGACAATGGCCTTGGCCACGTCGAAATAGCCCCCATCGGGGTTCAGGTCTTCGGGGTGTCTGACCACATGTCGGTATCCGGCCACTTCAAAGCTGAGTTCATCGGCCGGTTCAATCAAGACGGCTGCCCGTTCCTTTGTGGAACAGGAGATCACGCTGCCGCCGTACATGTCTGTCGGATTGCCGATAATGCCCGCCCTGCCGGGGGCTGTGCAAAGATACGCCTGGGGCATTTTTAAAACTCCCGGAGGCGTTTTTGGAGATACTGGCGAATCAGGTAGCCGTAGCGCTGGTCGGAGAGGGCAAAATCGATGAACGATTTGAAATAGGTCTCGATATTGCCGATGTCGTAGCGGGACTCTTCCCGCTGGAGGCGGACGCAGCGCACGTGCTCGCCCATTTTGATGAGGGTTTGAATGGCGCTGGTGAGTTCCAGTTCTCCCCGGTAGCCGGGCGGGGTGTTGCGCAGTGCGGTAAAAATATCGAGATTGAAGACATAGCGGGAAGCGACAGCCAGATTGCTGGGGGCTTCTGAGACACTGGGTTTTTCGACAATGCCTTCGATTGCAAAATCGTCCGGGTCTTCCCCTTCCCTGGGGTGGACAATGCCGTAGCGATGGAATTCGTCGGGGCTGACTTCCTCAACGGCAATCGTACAGACAGCATGGTTGTCCTGATGGGATTTCAGGAGACGGCGGACCAGGCCCGCATGGCTGCCCGATTTGATAATGGTATCTCCAAAGGCCACCACAAAGGGTTCGCCGGCCACAAAGTCTTCGGCCATGCCGACGGCATCGCCATTGCCTGCAGGGGTATGTCGGCCTTCGGGGATAATCTGACGGGTGTAGAAAAAACGGACGCCTTCTTTGTCGTAGTCCATTTCATCCAGAAGGCCGGTATTGTTGCTTGCAGACAGATAGCTTTGGAGTTCGGGGTCGCGGTCGAAGTGGTCTTCAATGGACCGTTTGTCCCGACCGGTGACAAAGAGAATTTTTTTTAATCCTTGCTCGACCATTTCTTCTACGACATATTGGACTACGGGCTTGTTGCCGATCGGCAGCATTTCTTTGGGCTGGGATTTGGTGGCAGGAAGCAGTCGGGTTCCCAGTCCGGCCACTGGAATGACAACCTTCTCGATTTTCATCCTAGGTGTTCCTCCGTCAGGCGGTAGGACCTTGACAAATGATTGCTTAAGCCGTAAAATTTCAAATACCCTTATCGAATGAATATAGGAAAAATTGCTGCTTAAGAAAATAACGTTTGGGGAAGGCAGACTGAAATTTTGACATTCTCCGGAGCATTATATGGCGGAAGAAGAAACCGAAGAACTGGACGCCGAGGCGGAAGCCGGCTCGGAGGCGATGGTCGAGCCCCCCAAGGGGTCGTGGCTGAAGCAGTTCGTGATTCTGGCCATTTTGGTGTTGATCGGCCAGGGTGCCGTGTCGTATGTGCTGGTGACCCGGCAAGTCAAACCCAAGCTGACGCACATGGAAGAAAGCGACGGAACCATGAAGTCGGCCGCGGTTGAGGAACGGATTTTGGTGGATATTGAAGAGCCGTTGTTGCACCATTTTGATGAGATGATTCTGAATCCAGCAGACGATCAGGCGATCCGATATTTGAATACGGTGGTGATCATTGAACTGGAAAATGAGGAAACGGCGGATCTGTTGACGTCCGACAATGTGCTTGCAATCAGGGTGGAAGATTTGATTCGCCAGACGTTGATCCAGACGCGATATATCGATCTGGACGAATTTTCGGAACGGGATGCACTGAGAGAAAAACTGAAAACGGCGCTGAACGGGTCCGAAATGTTGTTGACCGGTCAGGTCGTGGCAGTGTACTTTAAGCGGTTTATCTTACAATAGGGCGTTTCTCGTCTTTACGAAACACCCGATCGGTATTTTGGTTCACAAAAAAAGCGGCAGGGAATTTTCCCTGCCGCTTTTTTTTGAAGGCGACCCGGTACTTAGCCCAGGGCTGCTTCCAGTTTTTCTTCCAGGTGTTTTTTGGGAACAGCGCCTACGACCTGATCGGCGACTTTGCCGTCTTTGAAAATCAACAGCGTTGGGATGCTTCGAATCCCGAATTCGCCAGCAGTTTTCTGGGCGGTATCCACGTCCAGCTTGGCCACTTTGACACGACCCTCATATTCCTGGGCGAGTTCCTCGACAATTGGCGCGACCATTCGGCAAGGGCCGCACCAGCTTGCCCAGAAGTCCACCAACACTGGAACATCAGAATCGACCACTTCATGTTGGAAATTGTCGTCCGTAAGTTCAATTGGGCTCCCCACGTCTTTCACCACCTTTCCGTTTGAGGTTGAATGGACAGATCAATGGTCTGCAATGTTTGTGCCACAAATCAAAAAATAGAATAAATTTATAATAAACAAATATTTATATTGATAATTGATAGCAGGTAGGGCCTGGTTTGGATGGTGCCATTTTGACATGTATCTGCCACATCTGCTCCACGGGTATACCGATCACATTAGGGAAGAACCTACCAACTTTGTAGGCGATTGTCAAGGGGGGGAAAGGGATGCAGATCTGCAGATGCGATAAATGAGATTGGACAACACAATGTAGGGAGCGGAGGATCTGGATTTGAGGGTGTTGTCTGCTTCCAGGAGGGCATCAAAGGCGTTCCAGAGGTCCTGGTCTTCAAAGCCGCGTGCCTGGTCCAGGTAGTTGTTTAAAAAAAAGGGGCGAACCTTGAGTCGGCTTGCCATCTCGGAACGGGGCAGACCCTGTACCCATTGTGCTTTGCGTAAAATGGTGATATGACGCAACAACATGGCAACTATCCCGACAGGACTTTCACCCTGTTCGAGCAGGCGTTTGAGCAAGGCTGTTGCTTTGCCCGTTTGCCGGTGGCCCATGGCGTCGGCCAGTTCGAAGATGGTGACGCCCCGGGTGCTGGCCACCACCCGGGCAACATCCTCACGGGTGAGTGGGGAATTGGGGGCTGCTGAAATGATCAGCTTTTCAAGCTCGCTGTTGAGTTCGCGGAGATTGGAACCTACGCTCCTATGGAGCAGGTGAGCAGCATCGGCATTGATCGGTTGGCCGAGCACTTTAGACCGGTTTTGAATCCAGCCGGGAATTTCGTTGTCGAAAGGGGTTTTGAATTCGACGGCAAATGCATTTTTTTTCAATTCTGTGAAAAGTTTCTTGCGGGAGTCGGGTTTGTCTGCTGTGAGGACCAGCACGGTGGTCTCGGGGGGAGACTGGATGAGGGGGATCAGGTCGCGTGCGGAAGCATCGGGGAGGTGCTCCACCCGTTTTAGAACCACCATTCGTCGAGCCGCCATCATTGGAAACGCCATCGTCTGGTTGATGGCTTCGGCGAGGTCCAGGTCTTCTGCCCGAAAAATATCGAGGTTAAAAACCCGTGCAGCAGGCTCCACGGTTGTTTCAATCAGGGCTTGGAGGACTTCCTCTTTTTCGAATTCTTCGGGGCCGTGCAGATAATAGAGGGGGGCGATGTTGCCCTGGCGGATCTTGTCGAGCAACTGGCCGGGTGTGGGGCCAGATTTGCGATTGGAAGAACGTCTTTTGGCCATTAGGCGAAGGTGTATGCCTTGTGCTGTTCTGTGATCTGAAAGCCGGCTTCTCGGGCCCGATCGATGTGATTGACATGGTCGTCGGGCATGTGCATCAGCCAAGTTTTTTTGCGGATATCTTCGGGGAGGGTTATCAGTTCGTCCAGGCCGGCGTGGACCCCGCCGGTGTAGAACTGACTGTCGTGATAGATGATTTCGGCATTTGCGCCGTGGGTTTGGACCATTTCGGCGTCAAATTGGGTATCGCCTGAAAAAAAGATTCGACCGTCGATCTTCAGACCGCAACAGAATTTGTTGGGGATGTGGAAGGTTGGGATAATTTGAAAGGAGATCTCTTCAATCTCAAACTCGGGTGTGGCCAGAATGACATGGAAGTAGTCTTCGATGGTAGCGGCACCGCTTTCGATGTCTTCCATGCCGCCTTTCAACGAGTTGGACCACAGGGTATGAAACAGGGGCTCGGGGAGATAGAGGTTGGGCTTTTTGCCGCCGTTGGCAAATTTGTTGAAAAAGCCCAGTTCTTCCAGCCCGCCAATGTGATCGGCGTGGGTGTGGGTGATAAAAACGTGGTCGATCTGGCCCAGGCTGCCGTCCATGGAGTGAAAGCTGGTTCCGGCTGTGAACCCACAATCGATCAGGATATTGCCGTTGATTAACAGGTTGTTATTAAAATTGGTTTTGGCAAAAAAACTTCCAACGCCGACGAACTCAAGGATCATGAGTCATCTCCTCCTGGGGTCAGCTCTTTCCCCGATAGAACCGACCGGCGTAGATTAGAGGTCTTTAAAGTGGGCATCCTGGATATTGGACTCGTCTATGTTTGGGAACGGTTTGGCGTTTTCGGGTGTTCTCAGGTTTTCCGGCGGACGAAAAAAGGACCGGATCACATTTTTTAGCATTCGCAGGATCAGCATGAAGAACAAGACGAGAAAGAAATAACGGAGGAACATGGGTTTCCCCTCCGGTTTAGATGATCTGCACGGTTTGGGTCGGATCTGCTACAGTTTCGCCTATATTATAGGCTTTTTCTCCGACCGAATGTAATTTTTTCAGCGCTGTGTCTGCTTGACTGGCAGGTACAACCAGGACCATGCCAATGCCCATGTTAAAGACCTGAAATAGTTCGGCTTGGTCGATATCATCCCCGATTTGTTGCAAGAGGGCGAAAATGGGCAGTTCGGGCCAGGTCCCCCGCTGGATTTGGGCACCCACCCCATCGGGCAAGGTGCGCGGTAGATTGTCGGTCAAACCGCCGCCCGTGATATGGGCCATCCCGTGTACCGGGACTTCCTCCATGAGGGCAAAAGCTGGATGGACATAACTTTTGTGGGGCGCAAGCAGGGCTTCGCCGAGACTGGTACCCAGGTCGTCTATGTGGGTGTCGACCGTAAACCCGGCGGTTTCGAAGAGCAGCTTTCTGGCCAGGCTATATCCATTTGTGTGCAGTCCGGTGGAGGCAAGGCCAATGAGGCAATCGCCGGGCTGAATGCTCTCTCCATGGAGCAGGCCCTCTCGATCCACCATTCCGACAATGGTGCCGGCCAGGTCGTATTCACCCGGGGCATAGAAGTCGGGCATTTCGGCCATTTCGCCGCCCAGGAGCGCACAGCCACACTCCTGACACCCTTTGGCAATACCTTCGATGACAGCAGATGCCACCTCACCTTCGTGGTGACCCATTGCCAGGTAGTCGAGGAAAAAGAGGGGACGGGCCCCTTGCACCAGGATATCGTTGGCACAATGACACACCAGGTCGGCCCCAACGGTGTTGTGTTTGCCTGTGAGAAAGGCGATTTTCAGCTTGGTGCCGACCCCATCGGTGCTGGCCACCAGGACCGGGTCGTGATAGGATTTCCAGGGCGGCGCAAAAAGGCCTCCGAAGCCTCCGATATTGGTGAGGACTTCGGGGCCAAAAGTGGACCGGGCTAATTCCTGGATGCGTTTCTTGGTTCGGTCTGCTGCATCGATATCGACGCCGGCCGTGGCGTAGGCTTTGGGTTTGGCCATGCAATCTCCAAGTAAAATAAATGGCGAACCTTCTGTTAGCGATGTGATCCAGATCACAAAACGGAGATCCAGGGCCTCAATCGTCCGCAACGGTAAATGTTTGTTGTCCTGCGGGGGTGTCAAAGAAGAACTGAGGGAGCAGCCAGTTGCGGGTA
>JAPUJS010000032.1 GCA_027296045.1 bacterium
GTCGATCTCGATCCGCTCCTCCAGCCCGAGTTTTCGGTAGTGTTCGCGAGTCTCCTCATACTCCTGCAACATCAGCGGCCACCAGGCAATCCCGTCCGCCTTGCCCTGCTCCACCAGCAGGGGCCGCGGACAGATCAGCGACGCCAGGTCGCTATCGCTAAACTCCCGCAGCCAGCCCGGAATCCAGATATGCTCCTCATCCACCGACAGAAAGCAGGAGTAGCGCGGATCGTCCACCGCCATCTTGTGCCGCCTGTCGTTGAACCAGGCGCAGACCACCGCTGCTCCAATCCGCTCTTCCACCGGCGTGGTGAACATTGTGTACGCCCCGCCCAGGCTGATTCCGTACATCGCCGTGCGCCCCACGTCGATCTCCTTTCGAGTCTCCAGATAATCGAGCAGGCGCTGTGTCCGGTAGATCTCCAGCCCCCACAAAGTCCGGCCCAGGAGTTTGCACAACCGCTCCAGACGGGCACGCGGCGGACCACCGCTGACATTCATCGGTGCCATCACCGCAAAGCCCTCTTCGACCAGCCGCCGACCGTAACCCTTGTAAATATCTGCTGGATCATCCAGACCAAAGACCCGCTCCGGTGAAGAGCCGATTCCGTGCTGAGCGATCACCAGGGGAACTGGATCCCTGCGCCCTTTAGGAAGAGCCAGAATGCCGCGCCCTCTCAGACCACCGAGCAACCCGATGCTCACCCACCAGGCGGTGAACTGCTCCTCTTCGCACCACAAATCTAGGCGCGGGTTCAGATCGGTGCTATCCCCTTCAAAGAGTCCCACGGTCTCGCGCCAGCGCTGGCGATTCGCCTCGACCGATCTTTCAAAAGCTTCTACGGACGCATAGTCTCGCTTCCAGTACGCTTTGCGCCGCGGCTCGTAATCCAGAACGAGGCCGCGCAAAAAATCCTCGGCCTCATTGCGCAACAGGCGCTGCCGATCACTCACCCAACGGCCTATGACCTCTCCGGGTTGCTGGTAGGGATTGCGCATTGCAGACATAGCAAAATTCTCCTTTTATTTCGCATCGCGATATTCATGAAGTGGCAGAGAAACCAGTCCGAGTTTGATCATCTTCCCCTCCTTTATGCTCCCACGAATGATTGAAATCGGTGTTTCTACCTCGGGATAGCCTGCAAGGGAGAAAAACAAATCCAGCACATGCACCCCCTGGCCCGACACCGCGCGCCTTCGGGCAGTACCAGCACCGACTGCCTATGGCTCGCCTGTGCAGAAAACCGCTCGGGCAACTGCCCGATCAGCCGATCTTTTTGCCCCGTTTTATTCACCACCACATCCACCGTGCCGAGTTCCTGCCCCAACGGATGATCCCCCACCGTGCCACCCAGCCCATGGGCTAAAAGCTGATGTCCGTAACACACCCCCAGAATCGGCGTCTCCTTCTGCACGCCATCCCGAAGCCATGCCGCCGTGCGCTCACTCCAATCTTCCCGATCGGTCACCATCGCGTGCGACCCTGTAACCACCACACCGGCAACATCAGAATGATCGGGCAGTGGCTCGTCTTCATACACCGCAACCACCCACACATCCGAAGGGTCGACGGCCAACCCCCGAATCATCCAGTCGTCAAAATCACTCCTCAGCGACGGATCTTTAAATCTCGATCCTGCCTTGATAATCAGAAATGGTTTCATCCATAAAATCCCGAATTGGGATAGATCCGCGGTTGTCCTTATTTGCCATTTTGGTGACTGGGCCACAGCGAATCCCGTTGGGCCACTTTTGCCCGCCATAAGCGCCCCCGGTTAGAAAGCTTCGCTCTGTGCCATTGCTGATACCGGAATAGAGTGTCTTGAGCAAAACCTCATCCTCACCGCATCCTGGCTCTGGTTCGTCGATAATCTCCGTTACGTCTTTCGACGTAAACATAACGCCTTTCATTTATTCTCCTTTACGTGCCCCAGGTTTCTGTTTCCTCATCGAGCCAGGTTTTGACATCAGCGTTCGTTTTTTGCATCTCGGTGACCACCGGTGTATCCTCTTCTTCGGTGAGGCTGAGGAGGCCACGGTTTCTGACCTTGTTGCGCATGAATGCCCCGCAAAGATGAAAGCCTACACATGTAGGGATATCTAGGAGCCGCTTTATGGCGTCGGGATAAAATGCTGGATCGTGATGGATACGTTCATTGGAACCCCATGTCTGGCCGTGTACAAGTTTTGATCTGGCGCTGTCGGCGACGAGCAATGGTTTCTCTACAATCCCAGCCCAATACGACATCTGCTCGGCAAGTTTTGGGGGTGGACTAAAACACTGAAAGCAGAGCACATCGACATAAGGAATTGCTGCACGAACAATGATATCGGGCAGGTGATGGTTTGCTTCATAGCGGTCGCCCATAATCAGGTGATGAGGATCATACCGACGGATTGCATCGTGCACGACTTTGTAATAATGAGAGGTGAGATCATGGAGCGCTTTTTCCCCCGCGTCGGTGTTGAGCTGTTCCGGGTCAAAGATCGGGCCTTTCCACTCGTTGCAATCTTGGGTGAATGTCCAGGTGGGGCAATCGGTGAAGTAATATCCGATGAGATTGGGGTCATATCTGAAGCGGACGCAGTGTTCTCGGGCGAGGTAATCACACCAGTCATCGAAGGCGCTATTCATAAAGTCGGGATGGCGATTCTCTGTGTCCCAGTAATGCGTTTCGGCAACCGGGATCATATGGCCGTAGGGCATGCCCAACCACTGATACTCTTCGAATGTGAAGCTTCTGGAATGCTTGCAAAAATGATCGTGGCGCATCACCAGTTCTTGCTCCCAGCCGAGGGTATTGAATCCCCATGATTCAAGACGGGGGCGCACCCCTTTTGACAACCATTCTTCCATGCTGTTGTGATACTTTTCGCGCCATATATCCACGTTTTCATCATAGCCATATCCAGCCGGATCGAGATGGTTTAAACCCAGCGAAAAGAATGGCTTTCCATCTGGTGTGGTAAGCCACCAACGGTTGTTTTTATACGCAGTGCTGAAAAACCCGTCTGGGGCAATCTGAGTTGTTTTTTGCATCTGTATCTCCTCAAGATCGATACATCGATTCCCACGCTTTATCTGAAGGGGATCCTTCCTCCATCTAAAAATAAGCACCTGGTTATCAAGCAATAGAAACAACCAAATCGAGATTTTCTTTTCGAAACATATCTTGCAAAGCAAGCTGAACCCAAAAGCTCTCTGGCTCTCCGAGTCTTCTCGCTATTTTTGATGCTCTACTGGGTGTTGGAATTCTTCTTTCTTTTTCGATGTCACAAAGGCTCTGAGGCGAAATACCCAAAAAAGCTGCAAATTCTCTCTGGCTTTTTTCTTCCCCCATTCGATGGCTTGCCAAAGCATTTCCAAACGTAAGGTGTCCAAAGTCTTCTTCCAGTTCAGAAGTCCCATATTGTCCTTTAGTGCTCATGTTTATTTACCTCCTCAACGCGGATCAGATTAATCTCATCGCCTTCTATTTCGACATAGAAAGCGCGATAGGATTTGGATAGCCTGATGGATCTTTGCCCTCTTCGGTCACCTCGAAGTGGCTCATCATGATATCCTGGGATTTTTCTTACTTCCTCTATACCCAGTGATTCTACCTGAAGAGCCCATCGTTGGAGGTTTCTCACAATATGAATGGGCAATCTCTTTAGGTTTCTTCTGACTTTATCAAATATTACTCTTTCCATTATCAAATAATACGTCAAATTGACGTATCCAGCAAGTACTCATAAATCTCGGGGTTTCACAATTGAGGTAAAAGTGTTTTCCTGCGGCAGTGAATTCCCGAAAACCAAAGCGGGTTTCCTCATCGACTCCGTGTCTTCCATAGCCATTTGATTCGAGAGGCTGTTCATGTGCCCAAACATGATCTCTCGACCCTCCTCGGTGCGCTCCATCACAAACTCTCTGGTACGACGGTAATAGAGGTTGGTGAGGATGTGCGTCGCAAAATTATGCCAGCACTTCCGGATTGACGGGCGCAGGTGGCAGCTTGCCCGCCAGAACATCCAGAAGATTTTGCACCGCCAGCTCGCGCATCGCCCGACGAGTCTCTTCCGTAGCGCTGCCAATATGAGGAAAGCAGATCACGTTCGGCAGCCGAACAATAGAATCTTCCGGATCGGGTGGTTCGCTTTCCAGGACATCGAGTGCCGCACCTGCTATCTGACCCGTTTCAAGCGCTCGGCTCAGAGCCTTCTGATCAACCAGAGGACCACGGGCCGTATTGATCAGAAAAGCGCCTGGTTTCATCCGGTTCAATTCGGCCGCTCCAATCATATGATGCGACGATGGGCCCAGGTTGGTGTGGAGACTGACAAAATCGGATTCGGCAAGCAACGCGTCTAACGGCCGAGACTCGCTCTCGGGAGCGCCTTCGGGCGGATGATCAAATACGTCGGACCAGAGCGTACGCATCCCCAACGCCTGCACCCGTCGGGTGACCTCTTGACCGATACGGCCAAAGCCGATCACACCGAGCGTCTTGCCTTGAATATCCCTCCCGAGGCCGGGCGGCTTTTCACGCCGGGCCCAACCCCCGCTACGCGCATAAGACTCGTTTTCAAACAGCTTCAGGGCCAGCGCGAAAATCATCGACAACGTCAGATTGGCAACCGCTGCGTTGAGCACGCCTGGGGTGTGGCACACCACCACGCCACGCCGGGTAGCTTCGGGCACATCGATAGGGTCGAAGCCGACGCTGCAGGTGGAAAGAACGCGTAGTTTTGGTGCCGCGTCGAAAAACTTGGAATCTGCCCTTATCCTGGGCGTCCCTAGGATGCCCTCGACATCATAGATCGCCTCCACAAGTTCGGTTTGTGGCGCGCGGACATCTGCAACACGCACATCGCAGACTGCGCTGATTTGAGCTTTGAGATCGTCTTCAAGGGTCAGAGCAATGCACACTTTGGGTTTTTCGTTCAAAATCATACCATCCTTTCTCATTTTTTATTGGAGCGCAGTACGTTTGCGTGGATTCCTTACTCCATCATGGAAGGCTTTTTATAAAAAGAGTTAGATCAGACCCAGAAATACATGATGGATCGCCTATTTTTGCCAGCCGGAAGCCAGACGCAGTGGCTCTGGCCCGCCTGGTTGCGCAGGTTGCGAAAAGTCATTGTGATCGGGGCATTGCCATGGAAGGAAAAGTGGCGGAGACCAGAAATTTCTTATCGTTTACGAACCGTTGCTGGCGGTGGTGTTTCGAGCCAGACCAGGTTGAAAGCATAGTGTAAACGACTGCTGATGAGGTGGATAATGCCGTTTGCAGCCTGGCGCATCGAGATATATCCGCCCGGTTCGGCGCTGTGAAAACCCATTGTAAAAGAACGACCGTCCATCGTTTCCAATTCGGTCCCGGGACCGTCATCGCTGACCAGGCGGATATTGGACCAGGTTTCGCCTTCGTCGTGTGAAAGGGCGGTATAGAGCCCCGTGACTGGGCGCTGTTGTCCAGATTTATCTGTAAGCATCATAGGCATCGATTCAGGTTCTTTTCTGTCCCCTGCAAAACCTGCAAAAAGAACAGGACCTTCCTGCAGGCGAAGCAAGAGGCACCGCTGTCCGCCCGAAATAGGTGGGAAGATGCTGGCGCTGTAAGTCCAGGTTTTCCCTCTATCGGTGGAGATGCTCCTGGGCATTTTGCCGTCGATGTTTTCGTTGCGCCCCAAAGCCATCAGGCGACCGTCGTTGAGTTGGATAACAGCGGCGTGAATGCCAGCAATAGTCCCCCCCGCATCGGCCCAGGTATCGCCATTGTTATAGCTCAACAAGGTAGCGGTTCCTCCGTGGCCTGTCGAGACGGCGTCGCAGGGTAAGAGAATCGCATGATCCTGCATTCGAAAGACACTTTGTACTGGCATCTGCCGATTTTTATGTTCGGGCATGATCAGGCGTGCCTTAGACCACGACACGCCGTTGTCCGTAGAGGTTCGCAGCACAGTAGCCAAAGGCCCCCAGGTGCCGGCCGTGGACAGACCGTTGAAATGATAAAGTGTGCCCTTTTCGTCAGTCCAAAGTGCCGGGGCGTGGTTGTTTCGGTCGGGCGCACCCCAAAAAAGTTCGGCGGGCGCCCATTGGGTCTGGCCGTGATGTAAACGGCTGGCTGCCACCACAAGCTCCCGACCGCGTTCCGAAACACAGCTATACCAGATAGCCAGAAGATCACCGTTTGGACAGACCGTAAGTGCCGTATCGTGGTTGTGATGTGCAAAAAGGGCGCCCTGTGCGTCGGGTGGCACGTGGACGTATTTCTGCGGGGCAGCAAAGTAGGGCGTTTCTGAATCCGGCGCTGTTGTCAAATCTGTAGGGATGTCCTGCCGGACATTGATTTGCCATTGTTTGGGTCCCAGAAGCGGAAGGGGTTCTGTATTGGGCAACGGACCGAGCACGATGCGGAAGCCGACAAACCAGGTCTTGTCTTCGGGCAGGGATGCGATGCGGTTGGCCGAACGCAGATAATAGAGCAAGGTGGAGTGGCTGCCGCCGCGTGTGACCCGAAAGTCGCCGTCCATACGTCCCACCGGATCGGTCTGTACTTCGGGTTCATAAGGCCCATACCAGTCGTGGCACCATTCTTCCACATTGCCGTGCATATCGTATAGCCCCCAGGCATTCGGTGGGGTTTGCCCGACCGTCAGCGGAACGACTTCCTCCATCCCATCGCTTCGTTTGTCGTCGGGATACCAGCTTTCACGCACGTTTTTTTGAAAATCTTCTGAGAGCGTGTCCCCAAAAAAGAACGGCGTTTGTGTGCCTGCTCGACAGGCATATTCCCATTCGGCTTCTGTAGGCAGTCGATAAGGTTGGCCTTCTTTTTCCGATAGCCAGTTACAAAAGGCAACCGCGTCGTGCCAGGAAATGAAAACCACAGCTTCATCATCTGCTCTTGAAAATTCAACTTTGCCACGCAAAGTACGGTGATCGGGATCAAATTGCTCATATTGAGCATTGCTAACCTGACACGTGCCCATATAGAATCGACGGGTGAGCGTGACCGGATGCACGGGGTGTTCGTCGAAGTCTCCGTGCAGGCGATGCTGTTCTTCACCCGTCAGGTGGTCGGGTAATGCGTCGGTTTCACAACCCATCTGGAATGTGCCGGATTCAATACGGGATAGGCACATACCCAGGCTGTTGGTATAGGTTGGTTCTGTAGGGATTGGATCAGCCATAACCATCCTTATGTTTTTTCTGAATCCACGCGTTCAAACCGATCCCAAACAGGATGATCCGCAATCGCCACACTCTGGGCCCGAATCAGATTCTCCCCACCCCTCCGCTGTCCGGGAGACCCCTTA
>JAPUJS010000320.1 GCA_027296045.1 bacterium
CACTGGCAGGCTTTGTGCGCAAAGGTCGGCTCAATCTCTACGCCGGGCGGGAGAGGATGGGGGTGGTTTGAAAAAGCCTTTATGCATAAGGGATAAAATGGGTACCTTAGAGCATGTGAAAAATTTCACCCCGAAAGGAGCAAGGATATGCCCATTTTTGAATATGTTTGTCAAGACTGCGACCATCCCTTTGAGACACTGGTTCAGGGAAGTCAACAACCCGAGTGTCCTGCCTGTGGGAGCGCAAAGCTGGCCAAACAGTTTTCGGCCTTTGCCGTAAAGGCCGGCGGAGGGTCTTTGGCCAGCGATTTCCCGCCTGCTTGTGCCACCTGTGGCGACCCACGAGGCCCAGGTGCTTGTCAATTGTAGGGCGCAGCGTAAACCCCGAGTTTTCGGGGTTTTCTTTTTTTAGCAAATTACAATATTTGAACAGATTTTCATTTTTTCATTTTTATAGGGTTATGCTGCACACAGGGAACAATATTTCAATAAATATGGTCTAAAAACTAACTTACAGACACAAATCCAAAGGTCCAGAATTATGGAAATCAAGATTACCGGGTTGACCAAAATCTACAAAAAGGGTGCGCCGCCCGCCCTGAAAGACGTTAATCTGACCATTCAACACGGTACGTTCGGGCTTTTGGGACCGAATGGGGCGGGTAAGACCACGCTTATCAAGATTTTGTCGACGCAGATGGAGCCTTCTGCGGGCCAGGTCAAAATGGATGACTGGGATCTTTCGAAGGACCGTTCCGAAATCCGGCGTCGGATTGGGTATTTGCCGCAACACTTTGGGACCTATCCGACCCTGACGGGCTGGGAATTTATGGATTATATGGCCCGGTTGGCCGGCATCCACAACACGAAAATCCGTAAAGAACGTGTATCGGAAACCCTGAACGATGTTGGGCTGTATGAAGATAGAGACCGTCGGTCCGGCACTTTTTCCGGGGGGATGATGCGCCGCCTGGGCATCGCGCAGGCCATTGTTGGAGATCCGGAGTTTCTCATTGTAGATGAGCCCACTGTCGGGCTGGATCCAGAAGAGCGCATCCGCTTCCGTGGAATCCTGGGGCGGTTAGGCCGGGATCGGGCCATTCTCATTTCCACACATATTGTGGGCGATATTTCGAGCACATGTGAAGTTGTCGCCGTTCTGGATTCCGGCAGACTGCTCTATCGGGGTTCCCCGGAAGAATTCATCCATCAAGCCGACGGGAAGACCTGGCAGGTGCGGGTGGACGATAAGGGATTTGAAGCCATGGCAGAACAATACAAAGTCGTCACCATTGCTGTAGATGGCGATTTGATGGATCTCAGAATGGTGGGCGAGGGAACGCCACCTGGCGATGCAAAACCGGTGCCGCCCAATCTGGAAGATGCCTACGTCCATTTTATGGACGAAGAAAATCTCACACCTGAGCTCTCGGAGGCCTAGCCTAATGTTGTCTATGATTTCCAATATTCTGGGGGTTGCCCGATACGAGCGAAAAATGCTGATCCGGACGACCAAATTTCGAATCCTGGGTGGACTGGGGGTTCTGATCCCCATTTTGATCGGCGGGGCCCTGGCCATTGCCGAGGCCAATGGCGTGGAGTTGCCCTCTATCTCGGGGTTAAGCGCCTATTTGCCTTTTTACATCTATAGCTATCTCCAGACGGTGGTCATCGCCTTTATTGTGGGCGATTTTCGAGCGGCAGACGAACGGGCCAATATCTATGAAGTTATCGCAGCCAGGCCGCTGACGACTGCCGAATTGGTGGCAGGGAAATACCTGGGCGTCGTGGGTGCTCTGGTCACGCTGACGCTGGGAATCCTGGTGGTGACCGTGGGCATTCAGGCGGCGAAGATCAGCATTACCGGTGCCCCATTTACCCTGAAGCCCTACCTCATTTATATGTTTTTGATGAATCTGCCGGCCCTGATTTATATGTCTGCCGTCACCTTTTTCCTGGGTTCGCTGCTGCGCAGACAAACGGCTGTTGCCCTGGTGGTGATTGCCTATGCGATGTCGGTACTCTTTTTTCTGGGCAGCCGGTACGGTGGGATCTATGATTTCGGGGCGTTTTTTGCCCCTCTTTTTTATTCGGATCTGATGGGGTTGGGGGATATAACCCGGGTGGTGGACCAGCGCCTATTTTACCTGGCCCTGGCATTGTGCTTTTTCGGATTGTCCATCGAGCGCTATCCCCGGCTTTCGCAGTCGCGGGTCTGGACCTGGATGGGGCGGGGCCTGGCGATTGTGGGGCTTGGGCTGGCCTATGGTCTCTATGATCATATGGAACGCCAGGATCTGGAGAGCCGAATCTATCGGAAGGATTTGCTGGCCACTCAAACCCGGTATGCCGACCGTCCTTTAGCTGAAATCACACACTACGACTTGCAGGTAGACCTGATGCAAGATGGTGTTCCGTTAAAGGGCACGGCCAAACTGCAATTGAAGAACTCCCACGAAGCACCCCTCGATACCCTGATCTTTTCCTTGAATCCGGGGCTGGTTCTGAAAGCCCTTCGGGGAGAAAATGGAGAAGAGATTCCCGTGGTCCGGGAGGAGTCCGTGATCAAGGCGGTTCCGCCTGCGGTCCTGGCACCCGGGGCTGAGACGCATCTGACGTTTTTTTATGAAGGAGATATCGATCGGGATGGGTTTGATCTGAAGCGGACCAATCGGAACGCTCGGCTGAAAAAGAACTCCCGCAATGGCCCGCCGATGCGCAAAGGCGATCTGACGGCCTGGATTCGGGAAAATACGGCATTCTTGCCACCTCGCAGTCGGTGGTATCCGGTCACAGGTGTGGACTACGGATACGGGGAAGAAGGCCGCCCACAGTCGTTTGCCACAGCAAGTATTGCGGTGTCGGCTCCGGCTGGGTTGGAAGTGATTACGCAGGGAAAACCCGAGCATAAGGAACAGGCCTCCGGCAGATTTCAGGGACGCTGGAAGGTGGAAACCCCCGTGCCGGTATTTTCACTCAATGCGGGCAACTATCAGGTGTATAAAAAGCAGATTTATGGGATCGAATGTGCCATTTATGTGCATCCTTCCCACAAGCGGCAGGTGGAGTTTTTTGCCGATGCCGAAGAACAGGTGGCCGAAGCCCTCGAGCAGTTGCTGGACGCGGTGGTGAACGAATCGACCATGCCCTATCCCTATGGCCAATTGTCAGTTGTCGAAGTACCTTTCCAGGTGCAGTGGTATTATGAAGGGTGGGAAGAGACGGGCAGTCTCACACAACCCGGGGTGTTGATGATCGAAGAGGATGTTTTACTCGAACGGCGCTTCAACCGTGATTTCAAGCGATTTCAGCAACGATCTCGGGGCAATCGAGATCCGAGTCAGATTAAGAAAGATCTGTTGGTACGGGCCATCTTTGATGTGTTCTTCAGCGCAGAGGGGCGCCGTGGCGGGCTTTACAGGAGTCCGGTGGTGCAACTGTGGTCTTTTAACCGCAATTTTCAGGGCGAACACCATTCTCTGATGAAACGGGGGCTGCCGCTTTATCTGCAGGAAGATTTACGAAATGACCTGCAATCTGCGCTCTTCTCACGAGGGGGCGGTCGAGGCGGATTTCGAGGCCGCGGTCGGGGCGGTTTTGGCAGAAGCACCCAGACGTCCAGCGTGGCCTGGGATACCCTGGTGGCCAAGATGAAGCAGCGGTCGTTTGCCGATTTAGACCCCGAAGAAGAATCCAGGCTCTACCGGCAGGTGCTGGATGCCAAGGGCCCAGCCATGTTCAAGATGATGGAAGCCGTGATGGGAGAGACGCAGTTTCGTGGGCTGATGCAGGATATGGAAGAGGACTACAAATATAAGGATGTCACATTCGAGGCGTTTGAAAAGGCTGCGGTGGGCGATACGACGCAGAACGATGAAAAGAAGAAATTGCAGCGACTGGTCCACGATTGGGTCTACAGCACGGAAGTGCCGGGCTATACGCTGACACGGGTGATTGCCAACAAAGTCGACGATGGGTTCGGGTTGGTGGTCTACCAGTTGATTGTGCGCATCCGAAACGGCGAACCGGGCAGGGGGTTTGTACAGATCAGCGCGATGGGGCGGGGGGATGAGGCCGTCAAAGGGGTGGAGATTGAGGGAGGCCAGGAGGTCGAGGTCTCGATGATCCTGTTTGACAGGCCGTTCCGGGTGATGGTAGAGCCGTTTTTTGCCCGAAACCGCCGTCCTCTCATGTCTCCTGTCCATGTGCCGGACAAGGTGACAGAAGGGTTTCCAGAACCCTATGTGCGGGAAGTTTCTGAAGCAGATGTTAGCACCACAGAACTGATTGTAGACAACGACGACGAAGGATTTTTTATGCCCGTGCGAAGGGTGCGCCGTTTCTTGCGTCCCGAACTACAGGGTGGAAACTGGCGGGAGCAGCCGATGCCGATGGCCTTTGGGCGCTATGAAACCAATTTCCGCCGCAAACCTCCCGGAGACGGCGCACAGCCTGCACTCTGGAAAACGCCAATCCCCCACACGGGAGAATACGATGTCGCCTATTATTTTATCGATCCGCGCATGGCCAGGCGTTTCAGTATTGCCTCGTCGTTTCAACTTGCGGTATTTCACGGTGGGAAAGTAGATACCCTGGAAATGGTTCGCGAGCAATTGAAGGGCGGATGGAACCTGCTGGGGCGGTTCCATTTTGAAGCTGGGGAAGAAGCCATTGTAGAACTTTCCGACCTGGCAAGCGGCCACCTGTATGCCGACGCGATCCGCTGGCGCTATTTTGACCCCGACAACCCCCAGGAGGAATATGAAATGCCGTCCTGGAATTTTGGTGGCCGTGGTGGCCGTGGTGGCCGTGGTGGCCCTGGAGGCGGGAATCGGGGTGGTGGCCGAGGACCTGGAGGTGACCGAGGAGGGGGAGGCGGTTTTGGCGGTTTTGGTGGTGGGAGACGTTGAGCAATCTATATTCCTTGTTATCCGTGGTTCGTTTGAGAGAGGGATTGGTTTTGAACACCTTAAAAAGATATACCGGGCACTTTCTGGGATTGTTGATCTTGCTCACCGGATGTAGTCGGGAGACCGAACAACGCACAGTGGACCTGACGGTTCCGGTGTCTGTGGCCCCTGTCGAAGAAGGCTCCATTGAGTCTCATGTTTCGGCAACAGGCACGCTGCGACCTGTACGAGAGGCACAGGTGATTACGGACATTCGCGGAGATCTGGATTTTGTTTCTACAAATGGGTTGGGCAGGCTGGTCGAAGGGTCCAAGGTCAAAAAGGGACAGGTTGTTGCGCGTTTGAAAAACAGGGAATTTGTGGTGGGGGTCCGTTTGGAACCGAAGAAACTGGCCCGGAAAACGGCACAGAAGGTGCTCAGAGATCAGGAAACCCTGTTCAGCCGGGGTTTGAATTCTGAGACGGAGGTGGACAATGCCAGGAAGACTTTTGTCGATGCAGACGCCAACTACCAGGATGCCCTGATCCAGATTGAAAAGGTTCGGATTCGCGCCCCAATCGACGGGTTTGTGACCGGGCTTACAGATATTACCGAAGGCACGCTCGTCAATGCCAATACGGTTCTGGCCAGCATTATGGACTACAGCGAGGTCCTGGTCGATCTCAAGATCCCCAACTCGCAGATTGCCAGTGTGCAGATCGGGCAGACGGTCCGGGTGTTCAACTATGCCCTGCCGGACAATAACTTTGAAGGCCAGATCAGCGAAATCGATCCTGCTCTGGATCCGATAACCCGGACGTTTCAGGTTGTCGCAAGGGTCGCAAACCCGGACCTTCTGCTGAGGCCCGGGATGTTTATCAAGGCCGAAATTGTCACACAGGCCAGGAACAATGTGGTGTTGATCGACAGAAAACTGGTATTGAGGCGTCGAAACCAGAAGGTAGTCTTTATCGAAGAAGAAGGCCGCGCCCAGATGAGAGAAGTGGAAACCGGGCTGGAAGACAAGGATCGGGTGGAAATTGTCTCCGGGCTGGATCCGGGAGAACGATTGATTACCAGCAATTATGAAACCCTTCGTCCCAGAACCAGGGTGCGTGTGACCGAGGTCAGTGAGTCGGGCCGGGGCGGCGGTCGCGGTGGCCGATAATAGCGAAACGTTTGAAAGACAAACCTGAGTTTCTTATGTCCTTACCTGAATTCTCTACACGCTATCCGGTAACTGTGACCATGGCCACCCTGGCTGTGATTCTGCTGGGCGTCATTTCCCTGGACGGTCTGGGTACAGATCTCTTGCCGGACCTACAGACTCCCGTGGTGACCGTCGATCTTCAGGCACCCGGCAAATCTCCGGCCGAGATGGAAGAGCGATATACCAGAAGTCTGGAACGGGTCATCAGCACGGTGCGCCAGGTCAAGCGGGTGTATTCGATCACGCGGGCCGGTCAGGCCGTGGTGGTCGCCGAGTTTTCCTGGGATGCGGACATGGATTTTGGGCTTCTGGATATTCAGAAGAGTACAGGTTCGTTTGCAACCGATCAAGAGGTCAGTGTTCTGGATGTCACGCGGGACGATCCCCAGGCCCTGCCGGTGATGCGCATCGCGATTGCATCCAACCAGGGGGAAGAACTTGATGCCCTTTTAGGGATCCTGGAGACCACCATCAAGCCCAAACTGGAAGCCCTGGACGGAGTGGCGTCTGCCGAGATCGAGGGGGGGGCGGAGAAGGAAATCTGGGTGGTAATGGACCCCTATCTTCTGGAAGCATACGGTCTGACCTCCAATATCGTCACATCCAGGATTCAATCGGCCAATACGGATGCCTCGGGTGGGACCTTGCGGGAAAATCAGCAGTCCTATCTGGTCAAGGCCCTGGGGCGGTTGGAAAATATCGAAGATATTCGGGAGTTGATCGTTGATGAACGGCGGGGAAGTGTCAGCACAAACGGTACAGCAAGTGAACAGGTCCGGGTGCCGGTCCGGGTGAAAGATGTGGCCGATGTGCGATTGGAATATCAGGAACGAGAGACCACGGTGCGGCTCAACGGGGTAGAATGTATCGGCGTGGCCATTTATAAAGAAGCCGGCAGCAATACCGTCATGGTAGTCAACACGGTCCTGGAGGGACTGGAAGGACTGGAACAGGATCTGCCATCGGTACATTTTCTGGTTGTGCAAAACCAGGCCCGGTTTGTGGAACGGGCTATTTCGGAAGTGAAAGAATCGGCGATGTACGGGGCGGTTCTGGCCATATTTGTCCTGATGCTGTTCTTAAGGAACTGGACCGTGACCTTGGTGATCGGTCTGGCCATTCCCATTTCGGTCCTGGCAACGTTTTCGCTGATGTACTTTGAAAACCTGACCCTCAATGTGATGACCCTGGGTGGGCTTGCCCTCGGGGCAGGAATGCTGGTAGACAACGCGATTGTGGTGATCGAAAACATCTACCGCCACCTGGAACAGGGGGAGAATGCCGTTGAGGCTTCGGCTAAAGGGGCCAGCGAAGTCGGTGTCGCGATTATGGCATCGACCCTGACGACTGTCTCGGTATTTTTGCCCATCGTCTACGTGCAAGGACTTGTCGGAGAGCTGTTTAAAGAGCAGGCCTGGACGGTCGCTTTTTCGCTTCTGTCCTCGCTGGTTATTGCCATGACCACCGTACCGATGCTGACTTCCAAGTTGTTAAAAAAATACAAGACCCAGAAAGCTTCCACCGATCGAGGCAGGCGCTTTGGCAGGTTCCTGGAGGCCTCATTGAACCACAAGACGATTGTGTTTGGGGTCACGATAGGCCTTTTGGGCGGGGCTTTCTATCTGGCACAGGGTATCCAGGCCGAGTTTATCCCCCGCGAAGATCAGGGCACCTTCCAGGTCGAACTGGCCCTGTCGGAAGGGACCCGGTTGGAAGTCACCGATCGGGTGGCGAACCGAGCTGCTGCAATGATACACGAAATTGGCTCGGGCGATGTGGAGCACGTCTATGTTCGGTCCGGTCTGGACCCGTCCAAGGTGTCGGGC
>JAPUJS010000321.1 GCA_027296045.1 bacterium
GTGCCCAGATCCAAACCGACGAGAAAGGAAGATTGCCTGTTGTCGAGCGACCACATTGGAACACCTCGTGGTGGGGGAAATCAGATGGGGGTAACCCCAACTCTAAGCCATGAATAGACCCCGGACAAGAGGCAAAAGCGGGTGACACTAGGTGAGATTGGGGCAGATCGTGCAGAAGTTGAGAAAAAACAAACCGGATCTTTTTTGCAGATATTTTCGGACTCCTACTCAGGTGTGGTCTACCTCGGGAATTTGGTCCAGAGTCGGCCTCTTAGAAAAGGGAATGGGCTTTGTTTTATGTTGCCAAAAGTCTTATATTTAAATATATTAATAGATCTTGATTGAATTTTAACCTCTTGATTTGAATGAGTTTGTCGGACCATGTCTGACGTTTCTGAAAATTTACAGCGGGTGCGGGAGCGGATGGCCTGTGCCGCCGAACGTTCGGGGCGGTCTGTAGATGCAGTGATTTTGATCACGGTGTCTAAAACCTGGCCGGCGGAGGTGGTGCAGCAGGTGGTGGATGTGGGGGCGAATGTGCTGGGTGAAAACCGGGTTCAGGAGGCCGAGGCTAAGGTGGGTGGCGTGCAGGGGGATGTGTCCTGGCATTTGATCGGGCACTTGCAGCGCAACAAGGTGAAGTCGGCCCTGGAGCTGTTCGATGTGATTCACTCGGTGGATTCTTTGCGGCTGGCTAAGGAGATTGGCAAGCGGGCCGTGCAGGCGGGGATGACGGCCCGGGTTCTGGTGCAGGTGAATACGTCGGGGGAGAGCTCGAAGTTTGGGGTGGAACCCGATGAGGCGATGGATGGGATCGGGCAGATGGCTGAAATAGACGGGTTGGGAATTGAAGGGGTGATGACCATCGGGGCGTTTGAACCCGATCCGGAAGCCGTGCGGCCGGAGTTTGTGCGGTTGCGGGAATTGCGAGATCGGATTGCTGCTGCCGGTTTGCCGGGGGTGTCGATGGCCGAGCTGTCGATGGGGATGACAAATGATTTTGAAGTAGCCATTGAAGAAGGTGCCACCATGGTGCGGGTCGGGACAGCCATTTTTGGGGCCAGGACGGGGTAGGGACTATGATCGAGGGATTGCAGGGCATTATTCTATTCGGGCTGGAGGCGATCGATACGCTGCTGGTCGTGGTGGTCGTGGCGGTGGTGACCCTGGTGTTTTTGCGGTGGATCTTTTTTGCCATCAATCCCTTCGGCATCCTATCTTATTGGATCCGACGAGTGACCGATCCTCTGGTGTGGCCGATTGCACAAATGATGCCGGGCAACCCCAACATAGCGCCCTTGTTGTTGATTCTGGCGACGCTGATCGGGGCTTATTTTTTTAAATCCATTTCTGAGGAAGTGCTCTATTCTCTGATCGGGCTCCTGGGCGCTGTGGGCGCTGCGGTGCCGCTTCAGATTCTGGGCTGGCTCCTCTATGGTGCCGTGTCGGTCTTTTTGTTGCTGATCGTGATCCGAATCGTGTTTTCCTGGCTGCCCTTTACGCGGGAAACCCGAATGATGGAGACCCTCTACGGCCTGACCGAGCCGGTGATGGCGCCGTTTCGGCAGATGATTCCCCCGATGGGGATGTTCGATTTATCGCCGATTTTGTTGATGTTCTTGTTGAGTTTTGTGAAAAGTGCCATACGCAGTTTATTGATTCAGTAGTCAGGTGGAAGATCTGTCGCGACTAGGAATGACTCAGACCATGCGAATTTTCATCAACCGTCCGTCCCTCCCCTTCGGACCATTTTACAAAGCGAGGTGATTGCCGTGAAGATGACCCCCCTCGACATCCGGAAACAGAAGTTCAAACGTGTGTTCCGGGGATACGATCAGGAGGAAGTTGGGGCGTTCCTGGAAATGGCGGCGGAGGAGTTTGAACGGATCAACCGGGAAAGCATTGAGCTGAAGGAACGGGTGGGCACCCTGCAGTCGGAAGTGGTCCGCTATCGGCAGATGGAGGAAACGCTGCAGGAAGTGTTGCGGACCGCTCAAAAGGCCGCCGATGAAGTGCGGGAAAACGGCCACAAGGAAGCCCGGCTGATTGTCAAAGAAGCCGAAATCCGGAGCAACCGCGCCATCGAGAAAGCCCGGGCACAGGTACATACCATCCGGGCAGAGATCGTGGACCTGAAGAACCAGCGCGATATGTTCGTGGCCAAGTTCAATGCCCTTGTTCAGGCACAAGGGGACTTTCTGGCACAGCTTCAGTTTTCCGATCCCGATGTGGTTCAAGAATCGATGCCCGAACCGCCTGCGTCCGGTTCCCAGGCCGGAAACGGCCAGCCGATGTCGGAGGCCGAAACACAGGCGGTTCCAGACGCGTCTGAAGGAAGCGATTGATGGCAACACCGGTGCGATTGGGCGTCATCGGTGGGTCCGGGGTCTACGAAATGCACGGCGTGGAGGTCATCGACGAACACGCCCTCCAGACTCCATTTGGCGATCCGTCCGATGTGGTGGTGGAAACGCGGATGCGCGGTCGGACTGTCATGTTCTTGCCGCGCCACGGTCGGGGACACAGGCTGTTGCCCACGGAGGTGAACTCCCGGGCCAATATCCATGCACTCAAACAATTGGAAATCACCCATGTGCTGGCCGTGAGTGCTGTGGGGATTATGCAAGAACACATCCAGCCCGGCAATATGATTGTGCCCGACCAGCTATTTGACCGCACCAAAGGCAACCGCCCCGCTACGTTTTTCGGGGATGGGATCGCAGGCCATGTGATGTTTGCCGATCCGTTTTGCGACGAACTGCGCAAGGTCATTGTCGAGGCCTCCAAAAACCGAAATGCGACCGTCCACGAAGGTGGGATCTATATCTGCATGGAAGGCCCTCAGTTTTCCACCCGTGCAGAATCCCATTTCTACCGCGATGCAGTGGGTGCCACCGTGATCGGAATGACCGCTCTCCCGGAAGCCAAACTCGCCCGAGAAGCCGAAATGTGCTACGGCATGCTCGCCATGGGAACCGATTACGACTGCTGGCACGAATCCGAAGAAGACGTCTCCGTCGAAGCCGTCCTCCAGGTCCTAAAAGACAACGCCGCCCTCGCAAATTCCATCGTACAGGAAGTCTCTCATCTAATCCCCCATGAGTCGGACTGCAACTGCCTGAGCGCCGCCCAGTTCTCTATCATCACCGCACCAGAAGCAATTTCCGAAGCGGCAAAGCAACGCTTAAAGGTTTTATACGGCCACTATTTCAACAGCTAAATAACCACATTTTTACAATAATGCACATCGACCAATCCTGGTACCAACGCCCCCAGGGCGTCCCCGACAGCGAAACCGCAGGCGGAGTAGTTGCACGCAAAGTCGGCGACCAAATCCTGCTCGCCCTTGCGCAGGAACAAATCTACGATGACTATGTCTTGCCCAAAGGCCACGTCGAACCTGGAGAAAGCATCGAAGAAGCCGCTCGACGGGAGATCGAGGAAGAAGTAGGCATCTCGGATCTGACCCTGATCGAACTGCTGGGCGTGAAAGAACGGCTGGATTTCAACAAAACGGAATGGAAGAAAACCCACTATTTTTTATTCACAACCGAACAGGCAAATGCCAAACCAACCCATACGGAACAGCATGAAAAAATGCACTGGGTACCCCTTGATCCTGTGCCGAAATTTTTCTGGCCGGAACAGCAGGCTTTGGTAGAAGAGAATCGAGAGCGAATTTTAAACGTGTTGAATGGATCTTAGACATGAAATCAAGTAGTGTCGAACAGCAATACACCGGTGCGCATTTCCCCCCCCTCCAGACTCTGGGCGGGCGTTGTATAGGAGGATCTTTCTCAGAGGTGTTTCGAATACGGATCGCCTCTGAGTCTCCCATTATTTCTATGGGTTTTTGCAGGTAAGGTCCGGACATTTCCTATCAATCAAAAACGACACCGATGGAGTTGAAACGCCATGTTTAAAGACGTAGACAATCTGAATTTCCCCGAATTGGAATGCGCCGTTCTGGAATTCTGGGACAAACACGATACGTTTCACAAACTGCGGGAACAGAACGCAGGGAACCGACCCTATTCCTTTATTGATGGGCCGATCACGGCGAACAACGCCCGGGGAATCGGGGTGCACCACGCCTGGGGACGGACGTATAAGGATATCTTTCAGCGCTACAAAGCCATGAAAGGATTTGATCAGCGCTATCAGAACGGGTTTGACTGCCAGGGGTTGTGGGTCGAGGTGGAGGTGGAGAAAGATCTGGGGCTGAACTCCAAGAAAGATATTCTGGAGTTTGGCATGGACAACTTCTCGCGAAAGTGCCGGGAGCGGGTGGATGCGTCTGCCAGGTCGATCATTGAGACCAGTCGCCGGCTGGGACAGTGGATGGACTGGGAAGGGTCTTACTATACCTATTCGGACACCAATATCGAGTATATCTGGCACTTTTTGAAAGCCTGCCACGAAAAGGGCTGGCTTTATAAGGGACACCGGGTCATGCCCTGGTGTGCCCGGTGTGGGACCTCGTTGTCGCAACACGAACTGACCGACTCGTACGATGAAATGACGCACCGAGCGGTTTATCTCAAATTGCCGATCCAGGAGCGACCGGGAGAATACATCCTGGTTTGGACGACCACACCCTGGACGCTGACTTCAAACGTGGCCCTGGCGGTTCACCCGGAACTTTATTATACCAAGGTGAAGCAGGGAGATGAGATCTTGTATCTCTCTCAGGGTGTGGTGGATTGTCTGGAAGGGGACTATGAGGTCCTGGATGCGGTGAAAGGCGAGGAGTTGGTCGGGTTGTCCTACGACGGGCCGTTTGATGAGTTGCCGGCCCAGCACGGTGTGCAACACCGGGTGTTGCCCTGGGATGTGGTGGGCGAAGAAGAGGGGACCGGGGTGGTTCATGTCGCGCCCGGATGCGGTGCAGAAGACTACGAATTGGGGCACGAACACGGGTTGCCGGCCATTGCACCTCTGGACGAGAACGGGATCTATGTGGACGGCTTTGGTGAATTTTCTTTTCAGAACGTGTTTGAAGTAGCGCCAATGGTTTTTGAGAGTTTGAAGGGGAAGGGATATCTCTACAAGCTGGAAGATTACACGCACCGATATCCCAGGTGCTGGCGCTGCAAGGAAGAGCTTGTGTTTCGGCTTGTGGACGAGTGGTTCATCCGCTGTGATGAGATCCGGCCGAAAATGATTGAAGCCGCCCGGTCCGTAAGGTGGATCCCAGACCACGCGGGCAAGCGCATGGAAGACTGGCTGAACAACATGGGCGACTGGTGTATTTCCCGGAAGCGATACTGGGGTCTTCCGATGCCGTTTTATGAAACGGAAGACGGGGAATTGCACATTGTGGGCTCTCGGGAAGAACTGCGAAAATTGGCGGTAGATCCAGAAGTGGTGGATAATCTGCCCGAGCTACATCGGCCCTGGATTGATGAGGTCGAGATCCGGACGCCTGAGGGCAAGCTTGCCAAACGAATTCCGGATGTGGGGGATTGTTGGTTAGATGCAGGGATTGTGCCGTTTTCCACGCTTCACTATCTGGATCAAGAGGACAAAGGCTACTGGGAACAGTGGTTCCCGGCGGATTTTATTAGCGAACTGCGAGAGCAAATCCGGCTCTGGTTCTATTCGCAGTTGTTTATGAGTGTGACCCTGGAGGGTGTGGCACCCTATCGGACGGTGATGACGTATGAGAAGATGAACGACGAGCACGGCGATGCAATGCACAAGAGTGCCGGCAATGCGATCTGGTTTAATGAGGCGGTGGAAGAGATGGGTGCCGAGCCGATGCGGTGGTTGTTTGCCGATCAGAATCTATCCACCAATTTGAATTTCGGATATGGACCGGCTTCCGAGGTCAAGCGGCGGTTTTTGACGCTGTGGAATACCTATAAGTTTTTTGTGCAATATGCAAACCTGGATGGAATCGATCCGGGTCAATTGAGCGAGGTGGGGGAACTGTCGTTGATGGACCGCTGGCTCTTGTCGCGGTTGCAGGTTTTGGTGCGCGATCTGGAACAGGCGCTCGAATCCTACAATTTGCCGCCTGCTATCCGGGCCGTGGAAGGATTTTTCGACGACCTGTCCAACTGGTATGTGCGGCTCAACAGGCGGCGGTTCTGGAAGAGCGATTCCGATCTGGACAAAGCGGCGGCTTATGTCACGTTGCACGAGACCCTGGTGACGCTTTCGAAAATTCTGGCGCCATTCTTGCCGTTTCTGGCCGAGGAGATGTATCAAAATCTGGTTCGGTCAATAGATGCGGATGCGCCCGAAAGCGTGCATCTGTGTGCATTCCCTGAGGTGAAAGAGGAACGGATTGATGAAGAACTGATGTCCGATATGGCTTTGACCCGGCAGGTGGTCAGTTTGGGACGGTCGGCGCGAACCGAGTCGGCCATCAAGGTACGCCAGCCGCTTTCGACGGTGCAGGTGTGGGTGCAAAACGGAAGCCAGGAGGCGCTGGAGCGGTGCCAGGGGTTGATCTTGCACGAACTGAATGTGAAGACATTGAGTTTTGTATCGGATCCCGAAGTCCTGATGACGCGGTCGGTGAAGCCAAATTTCCGGAGTCTGGGAAAGAAGTATGGGAAACTGATGCCTCAGATCAAGACGGCCCTGGAGGAATTAGATGGCAATGAGACCGCCGCCCGGTTGGAGCAGGGCGAAGCGGTCGAGCTAAAATTGGGTGGGGAAACCGTGACGCTGATGCTTGAGGATGTGCAGATCCATACGGATGCACGAGAATCGCTTGCGGTGGTCGAAGACCACGGGGTGTTGGTGGCACTGGAGACGGCTTTGAGCGAAGACCTGGAGGACGAAGGATTTGCCCGGGAATTTGTGCATTTTGTCCAGAATTTACGGAAAGAGATTGGGCTGGACGTATCCGATCGTATCGAGCTGACGGTCGAAACAGGCGATCGTCTGGTGCAGGCGATTCAGAAACATATCGATTATGTTCGGCATGAAACATTGTGTAAAGTCTATTCGTCGGCAGATGTCCCGGATGGGCATGCCGGAACCATTAACGGAGAGTCGGTGCGTGTTGCCATTCGCCGGCTGTAACCACAAGACCTGTGTGGACAGGAGATGGGTTGATGAACGAGACGGACCGGAAATTTTTTGAAGCACTGCTCAAAGAAAAATATGCGGGAATGAAACGGGATTTGGGTACTCTGGAGTCCAATTTGATGCGTGTTACATCGGCAGAGTCTTCGGGGGAATTGATTTATTCCGATCACATGTCGGATTTGGGCAGCGATGCGATCGAACGCGAGAAAGCCTTCATGTTTGCCTCTCGAGACGGCGCTTATCTGGAGCAGCTCGAGGCGGCCTTACAACGCATCCAGGCGGGTAGCTATGGTATGTGCCGGGAGTGCGGGTGCCACATTCCCAGGGCCCGGTTAGAAGCGGTGCCGACCACACAGGTCTGTGTTCCGTGCAAGGAAAAACAGCAGGAACGTAAATCGGCGTAAAGAGACGGCTTTCGCGTTTTCTGAATCCGAAAGCCGAAACCCGGAACTGCATATGAAAATGCTTTGGGTCACCGGGGTCGCCCTCTTGTTGGATCAGGTCTCCAAGTGGCTGGTGATGGAGCAAATGGTTTTGGGCGAGTCGGTTTCGGTTTTGGGGTCGGTGTTTAAACTGACCTATATTCACAATCCCGGCGCAGTGTTTGGCCTCCGGTTGGGCGGGCAATACGCACACCTGGCCCTTGCCGGTGGGGCACTGGTGCTGGTGGGTGTGTTGTTGTGGCAATTGCCAAAAGGTGAACGTCTGGGTGCGGTGGGGTTGACGCTGGTGTTGGGGGGGGCCATTGGAAATATAATCGATCGGGTGCGGTTTGGTGTGGTGGTTGATTTTTTAGATGTAGGGTTCGGGGATTTGCGCTGGTATGTCTTTAATCTGGCAGACACGTGGGTGACGGTGGGCACGGGGTTGTTGATTATTGCCTATGGATGGATGCGTCAAAACGGAGAAGAGGCCCATGGAAATGGCGATTCTTCCCGAGCATGAAGGCCAGCGGTTGGATCGATTGCTGGCCATTTTGTTGCCCGAATTTTCCCGTTCCCGACTCCAGAAGCTCATTGGAGACGGACAGATTCGGGTGAACGGTCGCTCGGTGCGGTCCAGCTACAAGGTGACCCGGGGAGAACAGGTCCTGATCGAAGTCCCTCCGCCCGAGCCTGTGGCGATTGGTCCAGAGGAGATTCCTCTGGACGTTTTTTTTGAAGATGAACACTTGCTGGTGGTGAACAAACCGGTGGGGATGATGGTGCATCCGGCCGGATCTGTGCAATCCGGTACGCTGGTCAATGCACTGCTGGCGCACTGCGATCAATTATCGGGGATTAACGGCCAGTTGCGTCCGGGGATTGTGCATCGCCTGGACAAAGACACCTCCGGTCTTTTGATGGTGGCCAAGGATGAGGTGAGCCATCGCGGGCTGGCCGGGCAGTTGGAAAAGCGCACGGTACTGCGTCAGTACCGTGCCGTGGTGTGGGGACATTTTGAAGGGCCGGAGGGGCGGATCGAAGCTGCGATTGGACGACATCGGAAGGATCGCAAGCGGATGGTTGTTGACGAAGTGGGGCGCTTTGCAGCAACACGATATGAAGTGGATACAACCTACGATTTTCTGTCGCTGTTATCCCTGCGTTTGGAAACCGGGCGAACGCATCAGATCCGGGTTCATATGGCATATGCCAAGCATCCCGTGTTTGGAGATGATATGTATGGGGGGCGAGAGATTCGGTTGAAAGGGATTTCTCCGATGTATCGGAATGCGGCACGCAGGCTCTTACAAGGAGCAACCCGACAGATGCTCCATGCAGCGTCCCTTGGGTTTGACCATCCAGTCACAGGCGAGCCGTTGGTTTTCCAATCCGATGTACCACAGGATATGCAGCTTCTTCTGGATGCTCTGAACGGGTAGGATTTCGAGTGGTTTTGGAAAGGCATGGGGGGACAGCGATCTTTTGCGATCCGGCAACAAAAAAGCGGCTGCCGATTGATTTCGGCAGCCGCTTTTTTGTTTTTTGAACGTTTAGATGTAGGGCGCATCTCCGGTGCGAACCCGATTGACCATGTTTTCCAATGCTTCGATGGGCGGGTCGTTTTCGCGGATGTAGCGAAACATGCGGGTTTGATCGGTTTCGTGTGCCAACCGGGTGAGGGCCAGGGCACGGCGTTCGTCGATTTCGCCCGTGCGCACGGCTTCGCGGATCGGCGGCGGCAGCCGGTTGAAACGCCGGGCAACAGCCACCTCATCGGCGGTCATGGCCAGGCGGCCGGCGGCTTCTTCGTCGGGCAGGTGGAAGATGTCGATGCGGCGCAAAAAGTCTACTTCGTCGGCCATGTTGAGGCCGTTGACCTGGAGGTTGGACTGGTAGGAAAGTTCGCGGCCCCGGTCTTCGGACACGCGACGGACAATGGCAGGAATGGTGGCGTGGCCCAACCGGCGACAGGCTTCGAGGCGTCTTTTTCCGACAACCAGATTGTAGCCTTCTTCTGTGGGAGTGACGACGATGGGTTCGATCACCCCATAGCGCTGAATGGAGGCCGTAAGCGCAGATAACCCCCTCTCATCCAACCGTTCCCGGAGGGTCAGTTTTTGTGCATCGATTTGATCGAGTGGAATGTCGAGGAAAGTATCGGGCATAAAAAAGTTCCGGGCTCCGGGTTTGGGGTTGCGAAAACTCAGAACTCGGAACTCGGAACCCGGAATGGGTGATTGGTTGTGAGGGGTTTTAAACGCTGGCCCATTCGCTTTCGGGCATGTCCTGAGCGAGCTTGAGGGCACCCAGGGCACCTGCGTAAACGGGGTCGTCTACAATGGTAACGCGGACGGCCCCGAATTCTGAAAGGTGGGATTCGATGATTTCGGGCAGGCCCTTGATCTGACTTCCGCCACCGGCCAGGACAATATTGTTGCGCAACTCATCCTGAAACTCGGGTTCGAAGGTGGTGATCAGTTCGCGGATGGCGGAAAACATATCGGGCAACAGGCTTTCACAGGCCGTTTTGAGTTCTTCGGCAATATTGTACAGCACGGGTTTGCCCGCCACCTGGAACTCGACAGAAATGCCTTCGGTGATGGGAGAAACAAAGGAATAACGTTCTTTGATGGAATTGGCCAGGTGGCGTGAAATGGGCGAGTCCTGAATTTTGTCCTGGAGGAGGTCGTGGAACTGTTCGTCCACGTAGTTTCCGGCTTTGTAGAGCGTACGTTGATCCTCATCATCGGGAATGGTTCCATGCATGCGGCACAGGTCCAGGGTGCCGGCACCGATGTCCACAATGAGGGCGTTGTTATAAAGTCCTAAACCGTAGGCTACCAGGAAAGGCTCGGAAACGACCATGACGGAGTCGATGAGATCTTGCATCACGTCGATAATGGCCTGTTTGTCGTTCACACTGGCCAGGGCGGGTGCTCCTACAACGGCCCGGACAGTTCCGGACTGGATCTCTGCCAGTTCGATGACATGGCGAACGAGTTCTTGCACGGCTACAACTTCCCGTTCCTCACTTTCCCCTTCGGGCCGGAATTTGAACACGCCGTTTTCGAGGGGGTAGAAGAGGTCCAGGGACATCCGGTTGCGAACACACTCTTCTCCGAACACGATGGGCTTTTGCAAGAATTTATACGCCACCAGATCTTTGGGCCACCCAACCACGCTTGGAACCGTGCGGGTGATATCGGTGCTGGTGGCTACAGAGCTATTGGATGTGCCCAGGTCCACGCCCAGATACAGGACGTTATTCGATTGCGATGCCGCCGGGGATTCGGTGGGGGTATCAACCTCCGCCATAGCCGGTTTTCCCTCCTCAATGAGATTTCAGTTCAATGGTAATCGGGGCAGCCTCTTCTTGTGGGCTTTCGGTTTCCTCAGTGGTTTGTGCAACTTCGGGCACCGGTTCTGCTGTGTCCTGGGGAGCGGCGAGTTGTGCCTCTCCTTCCGATTCGTGTGGTTCGGGTGTTTCGACCGGGTATTTGTCGGGTGAGACCTTGAAGCGTGCGGCAATCCCTCCCGGGACCTGTGAGGGTTGTTCCTGGGGACGGGGCCGGATCCCTACCTGTCGGGTCGAAGGTGCAGGAGCGGGTTCTGGTTGTATGTTGGGCGTTTGGGCACGGCTGCTCGAAGGGAACAGGCTTTTGGGGGTGGGCTTTTCGGCTGTTCCAAGCACCTGTTCCGGTTCGGGCTGGGAACGGGTGGCGGTAAAATTTCGGTGCCTGCGGGCCTCTTCGGCCTCTTCCATCAGGCGAATCGTCAGGGTTCGGATGCTCATTAGATAGATTTTTTGAAAAATTCAATGGCCCGGTTGTGTTCGCCTTTTTGTTCGTAGGCGATGCCCAGGCTTTGGTAGATGCCCGGATAGACGTTGTCGAGAGAAAGGACCTTGTTGAAGGAAGTAATGGCTTCGTCATAACTGCCCCGAGCGCTGTGAACGCTTCCGAGGCGGAAATGGATTTCGGGATTGTCTTTCTGGACTTCTATGGCCTGGTTGAGGCACCGGATGGATTCGCCAAAGTTTTCGGTGCGGGAATAGACTTCTGCCAGTTTGTAGTAGGCCTTGAGATACCCGGCATCCAGAGAAAGGGACCGGCGATAGGCCTCGATGGCTTCCTGGAAATCGCCGTTGTTATCGTAGGCCACTCCGAGTTTGTAACACGAAGCAGGTGTCTGGTTGAGATCGACCAGCTTTTTGAAGGCATCGATGGCCTTGGGGTAGTCCCCTTTGTTGTTGTAATTGACGCCCAAACGGTCGTGTATCTGGGCCAGGTCGCCGCCGCTGAGTCCGAAGATGTCTTCAAAAAAGGAAACGGTGCGATCTGTGAGTTGCTTGGCATAGAGCAGAAAGGTGTAGCAGGTATTTTCAAAGGCGTCCAGTCGTTTTTCCAGGCGGTCCAGGCGTGCCAAAATATCATCTTCAGACGGGGCATCGGTATCGAGGGGTTCTTCAATGTCCCATTCCTGGATCAGTTGCTCGCCTTCTCCTGCAGAACCGGTAGCAGGAGGATTGGAAGCGGTAGATGCAGGAACGGTCTGTCCGCCTTCCGAGCCGACGTATTCGCGAAGTGTTTCGAGGGTGCGGTCTCCCGCTGAGGAAGCGCCAAAGACTTTGCCCTTGCCCCGCTTTTTGGTATCGCTGTTGGCCTGTTCCTCTGAGCTCAAGGTATCTCTCTCCCACAATAAGATTTATCTTGATGTAAAACAAGCAGATAAAATAAAATCCGCCAATACAATTTTTGGAATTGGATCAATAAAGAGGATGCTTTTATCGGTTTTGAAATGGGCGGAAAGGAGGTGGGATTAAAAAAAGATGCATACAATATGTGACATAATATGAGGCATCGGTTGAATGAAGTCAAGGCTAATTTTTGCGGTTGATAAGGGCGAATGCTCATAAAAAAACCGGAGGTTGGAACAGGCCAACCTCCGGTTTGGGAAGAGAATGAAAATCCATTATAAGGTGCCTGCCGGGAGGCCATAGGCTTCCTCGACTTTGTCGGTATCACACATTTGAATGGCTTCCCAGGGGCAGATTGGGACGCACTGTTTACACCCGATGCAGTCTTCCAACCGGACTTCGCAAAAGGTGCCGATGCCGTCGAGGCCGGCAGCCTGAACGGGCACGTCTTCGATGCAGTCGGTCGGGCAGACCTCGATGCAGGCATCGCAGCCCGTGCAATAGTCGGGGTTGATAATGGCGATGATTTTGGGTCGCCGTTTCTTGTCCGTCATGCCTTTTCGGGTGTCCAGCCAGAGGTATTGGTGATAGTCCACCCGCTGGGACTCGTTGACGCTTTCGGAGAGATATTCGGCAGAAGGACCCGTAAATTCCAGGCGGTCTTCGGAAAAGGCGTGGCTGAGGCGAAACCGGTCGGCGGTGTTGATGTGGTTGGGATCGTCTTCGTAAATGTAGCTGACCATATCGTAGCGAATGCCCACGACGCGGGCAGACCGGTCGTTGAATTTGAAGTTCTGGCCGATGTTGAATTCAAGGAGTTCCAGACCGGCTTTTTCTTCTACGAGGGCTTCCTGGGTCTGACCAGCCGCTGCCGGAGCTGCTGCGCCTTCGCCTGTATCCCCGGTACTTTCACCGCCGGCGTTGGCATTGCGCATCGCCTCGGCTTTGGCCCTGGCGCGTTCGACGCGGTCGGTGATGTGATCGAATTGAGATAGGTCAACGTTCATAACTGTGCGTTGGACTCCTGTATGTGGTTGAAAACCGATCCTCAAGACTCAAGATATCGCCTTTTATTTTTATTGTCAAGGGGCAATCCTTTGTGGATGGGGGCAATTTCTTGACAGGGGTGGGGGATATGCCTATATTCGTCTTCGATTTTAACCCGTTCTCTATGGAGTCTTGTTGTGTCCGAAGAGCAGAAGGTGATGCCAAACGGCCAGTCGACGTCCGAGGACGTTCAGGATGTGTCCGGATCCCGGCTGGCCAGCCAATTGGTAATTTTCCCCCTTGCGATTGTGCTGGTGGGGGTGGGTGTCTATTTGATGTTGGGGATGTTGACCGTTGAGGAGAAAACCGCCCAGGACTATTTAAATACCATTCGAACAGGGGGCATCAATAGCCGGTGGCAGGCGGCGTTTGATATGGTCAAGGCGCTTGCCAAAGAACAGAAAGAAGGACAGGTTTCTCCCCGATTTGCCCAGGAGTTGATTCGGGTGTATGAGGCCTCCGAACATGACGATCCCCGTGTTCGGAGGTTTTTGATTCGGGCCATGATGATGGTGCCCGACCCGGCCATCGTGCCGGTGTTGATCGAGGCTCTGGATGGTCCGGATGAAGATACGCGGATTTACGCCATTTTATCTTTGGGAGCGCAGAAAGATAATCGGGCCATCGATCCCCTGATTCGCATGGCCAAGTGGGACGATGCCGGGATTCGCAAGACGGCGGTATATGCGCTGGGACAGTTTCGGGATGATCGGGCAACGGGCCTGCTGGAATGGGCGCTGCAAGATCCGGCGCCCGATGTGAGATGGAACGCGGCGGTTCAATTGGCCCATCAGGGAAATGGGAAGGGGAGTGAGGTGTTGGGCGAGATGTTGAACCGTTCTTTTTTGGAATCGGTGGATGGGATGAACGAAAGCCATCGAGAAAAGGCGATGATTCAGGCCATTCGAGCCGTTGGGTTGCTGAAGGTCGAGATGCTGGTTTCGACCCTGGAGACCTTGCGAAATTCCGATTCAAATATGAAGGTCCGACAGGCGGCGATTGAGGTGTTGAAGGCCTGGAAAAAGTAGGCTGTTTTTGCAGTGTTATTAGGTTGTGTAATTAGAGTGATTGTTAAAGACATGATGCCTGAAAAGGGCTTGAAAAAGGTTCAAAATCAAGCTTGACAATATTTGCGTCTTTACCTATTTTGCTTTTGTTTTAGAGGCCCGTCTATCTCCTGTCTAGAGAGGGTTTTATGGCTGAAGAAAATGTAGACCTTTCGCAGTTTGATGATATCCCGGATCGGGCGGAACGCGCAAAGGCCAAGGCCGAGGCGATGCGTAAGGCCAAGGCGGCGGCAGCCGGAGGTGAAGAAGCTGCTCAAGAGGTGCCTGCGGCTGCAGAAGTACCGGCTGTTGAAGAAGCAGAAGCACCGGCTGTTGAAGAAGCGCCTGCGGCTGAAGAAGCACCGGCTGTTGAAGGGGGTGGTGAGGCGGAGGTAGATCTGTCCAGTTTTAACGAGATTACCGATCGGGTTGCACGTGCCAGGGCCAAAGCCGAGGCGTTGCGCAAAGCCAGGGGGGCTTCGGGCCCCTCGGGGGGTGCGGCCCCTGCCAAGAAGGCCCCTGCCAAGAAGGCCCCTGCCAAAAAAGCGGCGGCCGCGCGTGCATTGACCGGAGACGCTGTAAAGGAACGGGTGATTTTGCAGCGAACACCTGCTCCACCTTCGATTCGTCTGGGCGCACCGGAAGTGAAATCGGTCGTGGAAGGCGGTATCACAACCCGACGCGGGTTTTTCTCCTGGCTGGCTTTAGCCTGGCTGGCTTTTGCCACCGCTTCCGGGGCCGGACTGGCCGCGATGGGCCGATTTTTATTTCCCAATGTGTTGTTCGAGCCACCCCAGTCGTTTAAGATCGGATTTCCCGAAGAATACGAAATCGGCGTGGATGAGCGCTGGAAAGATAAATTTGCGGTCTGGATTGTCAAAACGGCCGTAGATATGTTTGCACTTATTACGGTTTGCACACACCTGGGGTGCACGCCGAACTGGCTGTCCAACGAACAGAAATTTAAATGTCCGTGCCACGGAAGTGGGTTTTATTCTTCGGGCATCAACTTTGAAGGCCCGGCCCCCCGTCCGCTGGAACGCGCCCGGATTGTTCTGGCCGACGACGGTCAAATTCTGATCGATAAAGATACCAAATTCCAGTATGAAAAAGGACAGTGGGATCTTCCCGAGTCCTCGCTGAAATTATAATCCCAATAGTATATTGTATCCAGACCCCTTCTCTAGTTTCCTAACTTTTCGATGGAGATGATCTTATGCCCAAAGTGTCTGCCCTGATGGACTCTGTGAAACGGTCGCAGATCTGGAAGTCCATCTTCCGCCACGATATCCCCCGCGACGAACGGGGGCGGGCGCAGGTGGTGTTGACCAATTTTTTCATGCACCTGCATCCGGTTCGAACCCCCAAGTCGGGTGTACGGGTACGCTATACCTGGTGCATGGGTGGGCTGACGTTTTTTATTTTCCTGGTCGAAACGGTAACGGGAATTTTGCTGATGTTTTATTATCGTCCGACATTGGAATACGCCTATACCGATATGATTGATCTGGGCGAGCAGGTGCCTTTAGGCATTATGCGCGAGATTCACCGGTGGGGCGCGCATCTGATGATTATTTCGGTGTGGTTACACATGTTGCGTGTGTTTATGACCGGTTCGTATAAGCCTCCCAGAGAATTCAACTGGGCCATCGGGGTGATCCTGCTGTTGCTAACGCTGCTGTTGAGCTTCACGGGATATCTCCTGCCCTGGGATCAACTGGCCATCTGGGCGATTACGGTGGGTTCAAATATGGCGCGAGCAACTCCTTTTCTGGGGCACGAAGGCCCCGGGGCCGCCCTGTTGGCACTGGGGGATATCAGCTTTATTCACGCGGGAGACGATGCGCGATTTGCGCTGCTTGCCGGGCGGTTTGTCGGCGAGGGGACCTTGTTGCGGTTCTATGTGTTGCACTGTTTGGCTTTGCCATTTGTCGCGGCAACCTTGATGGCAATACACTTCTGGCGGGTCCGGAAAGACGGCGGTATTTCGGGTCCTATGTAAGCGTTCTCGTGACGGGCGGCAGGTTGTTGCCGCCCGTGTTTTACCATCTACAAGGAAGGGTGCTGAATCGACCGTTTCGTCTGGCGGCGCTTTCAGCGGGAGTGCTATGGAAGCTATAACAGAGGTAATCAATTTTCTCACAGATCCCAAATTGATGATGCCGGGGGCTGCGATACTCTTTCTCCTCGCAATCCGCACACGGCAAATATGGACCAACCGGGTCGGCCTCATCGCGCTGATCGTTTCGGTGGTCTTTTTTATTATCAGTTTTCAAGATCCGAACTTCCGGATTATTGTGACCAAGGGTGACAATATCCCGATTGTGATGCTGCTGTATTTTGCGGGGTTCTTTGTCTGGTTCAGTTTGAAGCAGGGCTATGATAATGACGACCGGATCGCCCGTGGCGAAGGCCCGATTGAAAAGCAGGAATATGAAGAAAAAGTGTTAACCTGGCCGCATCTGGTCTACATAGAGTTGATCGCTTTGACCCTGGCTACCGTTGGGCTGATTGTGTGGTCGATTCTGATCAAGGCGCCGCTCGAAGAGCCTGCCAATCCGGCCAATACGCCAAACCCCTCCAAGGCACCCTGGTATTTTCTGGGCTTGCAGGAGATGCTGGTGTATTACGATCCCTGGATTGCCGGGGTGGTGTTGCCCACCTTGGTGATTGTGGGGTTGATGGCGATTCCGTATATGGATCGAAATATCAAGGGGGCCGGGTATTATACGTTTCGGGAACGAAAGTTTGCCATTACGATGTTCTTATTCGGGTTTCTCGTGCTCTGGGTGATGATGATTTCTATCGGAACGTTTTTGCGGGGTCCAAACTGGAACTTCTTTGGCCCGTATGAATACTGGGATCTGCACAAGCTGGCAGCCCTGGTCAATGTGAACCTGTCCGAATATATCTATGTGATGTGGTTGGGAACGGGGTTGCCCGAAAACTGGTTCCTAAGAGAAGTGTGGGGGTTTGTGATCGTCATACTTTTCTTTGCGCTTCCGCCTCCTATCATGGCACGAACCGTATTCAAAGACTTTTACCGGACCATGGGCTTTCCACGTTATAGTGTTTTGATGCTTCTGTTCTTGTTCATGGTTTCGCTTCCGGCCAAGATGCTGCTCCGCTGGCTGTTTAACCTGAAGTATATTGTGGCCATTCCCGAGTTCTTCTTTAATATCTAAGGTGTTTGGAGACGTTCGATGAACGACCGATCCGGTGACTTTATTGATTTTGTTTACAATGTCAATAAGTTGAATATGGTCTTTGCGCTGTCCAGCGTGGCACTGATGATCGTGACCCTCTGGATGATCTGGGACGATTACGATCGAGAGTGGAAAGTGCTCCAGCGCGAATCCATGGCGATGGAGACCTATAAGACCGAAGTGGAACTGCAGGCTGCTCAAAAGGCAATTGACCAGGATGAGTTGAAGAGCATTCAGGAAGGAATCGATCGGATCGAAGCTTCGATTCAGGCTCAGCAGGCACGCTACGATGAAGCGGTCAATGCCCTGGAAGACTTGCGTGGTACTTTTTATTTAGCCGATCAGAACGTGAAGTTTGAGAAGGCGTATTATGATGTGACCCGATATCAATATGAGGAGGCGGTGCATCAGGGCCACGATGCAACGGAAAAAAAGGCTGAACTGGACGGCAGACTCCAAAAGATTGAAGAATACCAGTTGAAGCTGGAAGAAGTGCAAGCAGAACAGGCCAAGTGGCAGAAGATTGTAGATGAAGTGGGTGGAGAAAAGATCGCACTGGAGCGGAAACGGAATGGCTTGTTCCGGACAGCAGAAACGCTGGAGAAAAAGCTGGTGGGCATTGAGGTCAATTTTGCAAATACATTTCGCAACGCGCCTCTTTTAGACTTTATGCGGCCGTCCATCAAAATCCAGCAGATTGTACTCGGGGATTTGCGAAATGAGCTCAACTTTATGCAGATTCCCAAAGTGGATCGGTGCACGACCTGCCATTTGAATATTGATCAACGGGGTTATGAACTGGATCCGGAGACCGGGTTGTTCCAGAATGAGGTTCTCAAAAAATTCGTTCAAGAAACCTTTCCAGAATCCGATTGGAAGAGCAAATCCAAGGTGTTCTCGGCCCATCCCAATTTGGATCTGTATTTGCACAGCGCTTCTGCTCATCCTATTGATGAAGTGGGGTGTACCACCTGTCACCTGGGGCGTGATCGGGGTGTGACATTTGTAAATACAGCGCATGTGCCAGACGATAAGGCCGAGGCCAAGGTGTGGGAAGAGAAGTATCACTGGCATAAGATGCATTACTGGGATTACCCTCAGCGGCCGACCCGGTATCTGGAGGCGACGTGTGCAGATTGCCATCAGGGTGTGGTGGATATCCCCGAGGCAACGGAGTTGAATCGGGGCTGGCATCTAATCAGCACCCTGGGGTGTCACGGATGTCACAAGGTTGCGTTGCCCCGGTTTGAGGGGTTGCGCAAGGTGGGGCCGGATCTGAGAAAGATTGCCTCAAAAGTGGATCAGGATTGGGCGCTGAAGTGGATTCGAGACCCGAAGGGCTTCCGGCCTACGACAAAGATGCCCAAGTTTTTCGATTTGCCCAATGTGAATTCTGCCGAGGATATTGCGCGGAATACGGCGGTTATTCAGGGGATTACAGCCTATCTATTTGATAAGTCCGAAACGGTGCGCTATCCCGACCCGCCCCCAGGCAATGTGGCCCGGGGCGAAGTACTGGCATCCAAAACAGGGTGTCGCGGATGCCATGTGGTGGGGGCCGACGACAATCTGGGGCAGGAATATGGGTATCGAAACTTTGGCCCCAATTTGAACGAGGTGGGCAGCAAGCTGTCGGCAGGATGGCTGTATCACTGGCTGAAAGATCCTACGGCGTATTTCCCGGATACGGTGATGCCGAATCTGAGGCTGACGGACCAGGAAGCGGCCGATATTACGGCGTATTTGCTGACGTTGAAAAATCCGGACTTTGAAATCCGGACGGCTGCTCGGGCCGATGCCAAAACCCGGGACGATTTGATTCTGAGCAATTTGCGCGAGCGCTTGCCGCTCACCCAGGCTCGAGCCCGGTTGAATGAGATGTCCGACCAGGGTCGGGATCTGTATCTGGGAGAGCAGTATATCGCCCGACAGGGGTGTTTCGGATGCCATCTGATTTCTGGATTTGAAAATGTCACTCCCATTGGCACAGAGTTGACACTTGAAGGCAGTAAGGCTGTGGCCAAGCTGGACTTCGGGATGAATACGCTGCATCTGGACCACAACAATTACGATTGGTTTTTTGCCAAGTTGAAGCAGCCCCGGGTGTTTGACGAAGGTAAGGTAAAGATGTTTAAGGATAAGCTTCGGATGCCGGACTTTGGCTTGCCGGATGCCGATATAGAAGCGATTACGACGGCGCTGTTGAGCTTTAGCTTGACCAATGTGGCCATTTCTGCCAAAGACAATTTGACGCCACATGAAGTGGAGATTGAAAAAGGCCGGCGGCTGGTATATGAGCGCAATTGCCGGGGCTGTCACGAGGTGGAAGGCAAAGGGGCGGCTATCCGTCCGGCCCTGGCGAAAGCCTATGGCAAATTGGACGGTATGAGCGAGGCCGATGCCATGGCTTTCTCCCCACCCATCCTGAACGGCGAAGGCAAAAAGGTGCAGCCGGACTGGTTCTTCAGTTTTCTGAAGAATGTGGTGCCCATTCGGCCATGGCTGGATGTGCGGATGCCTACATTCGGCTTTTCGGATCAGGAAGCGATTGATGCGGTGACGTATTTTTCACGGCTGGATGAGCAGCAGTTCCCTTACGAGACATTTGTGCATAAGACGCTGTCTGCAAATGAGATTCGTGGGGGCGTCAAGATTTTCAGTCCCGATATTTTCAACTGCTGGACGTGTCACCAGCAGGGCGAAATCAAGCCCAAGGGCGATCCGGCTTCCTGGGCACCGGATTTGAAGCTGTCCAGAGAACGGCTGAAAGAGGAGTGGATCAAGCAGTGGCTGTGGGATCCGCAGAAGCTGATGCCGGGGACCAAGATGCCTACCTTCTTTGGCGATCAAATGGTTTATTTACCGGAAGATATGGCGCCTTATCTGACACTTCCAGAAGGTGTAAAGCCCGAAGATGGGATTCTGGAGGTGCCCACCGATTCGGTGATTCAATCGATTACCGATTATATCATACACGGATTGCATCAGGACACACGGTTGAGCCAGAGATAGTGCAACTCCTGGCAGGGTTGGGGCGTTTTTAGGGTAGAATCCGTGTGAAGTGGATTGACATTTCACTTTCGGTGGGTAAGATTTGTAAGAATGTACACTATTCTAGGTCTACAAATCTTGCAGTGTAGTGTTAAAGATTTATTTATAAAGGAGATGTGTAATGAATGCGCTGGGATCTTTGTTGATGGGGTTGTTGTTTGTCTGCAGTCTGGTAGCTATGGATGTGGCGGCTGATGTATCTGGCTCGATAACGCTGGAATTGCCGGGCGGCAAGGTGCCTGGACGGAGAAAACTGAATATGGCCGCCGATCCGGTTTGTGCTGGAAAACACACGTCGGCAGCATTGAGCGAGCGGTTGATTACCAATGAGAAGGGTCAATTACAAAATGTGTTCGTCTATGTGTCCAAAGGGGTCGAAGGTAAAAAATTTGACGTGCCGTCCGAGCCGGTTGTGCTGGACCAAAATGGATGTCTGTATAAACCACATGTACTAGGAGTACGGGCTGGACAGACCATTCGGATTTTGAACAGCGATGGTACTCTTCACAATATACATCCCAAACCTAAAGTGAATGCAGAGTTCAATCAGGCAATGCCTAAGTTTCTGAAGAAGAAAGACAAGATATTTGACAAGGCTGAGCAGATGATTCCGGTGAGATGCGACGTGCACCCCTGGATGCAGGCGCACATCGGCGTGATGGACCATCCGTATTTTGCCGTGTCGGGTGCCGATGGCGCGTTCGAAATGAAGGGACTGCCGGACGGGACCTATACGGTGACGGCCTGGCATGAGATTTGTGGATCGATGGACCAGGAAGTGACCGTGAAGGACGGAGCGGCTTCGATCAGCTTTGCGATGAAGTTGCCCAAACGTAAATAGTAAAATTACAAGAGACGATCAGCCGTCAGCAATAGGGCCGGCGGCCGATCGTTTATGCAACAGACGCCCGGACAGGGAGGGGCTTTTATGGAAGAGAAAGTCTACGGCTACTGGTTGCCGATGAACGTCTCGGCCCATGCAGAAGAGATCGACCAGTTGATCAACTGGTTACACGTATTTATGGTCCTTCTGTTCGTGGGATGGGGCGTGTTTTTTATTTATTGTCTGTTCAAGTATCGCGCAGGGGCCAATCCAAATGCAACGCATGCAGATGTGAAAGCCAAGTCGGCAAAATATGTGGAGATTGCTGTGTGCGTTGTAGAAGCCATCCTGCTCATTGGAGTTTCGATGCCGGTGTGGTCGGAATTTAAGAGCGATTTTCCAGATGAGTCGGACTCGGTGAGGGTGCAGGTGTTGGCCGAGCAGTTTGCCTGGAATATTCAATATCCCGGCAAAGATGGAAAGTTTGGTCGGCGAGCCTCCGAGTATATAAGCACCGACAATTTGCTGGGGCTGGATCCGAACGATGAAAATGGGAAAGACGATTTCAACTCCATCAATCAGTTGCATATCCCTGTGAACAAGCCGGTGATTATCACGCTTATGAGCAAAGATGTGATCCACAGTTTTAAGATTCCGGTGATGCGGCTGACACAGGATATAATTCCGGGGCAGAGCATCAGAATCTGGATGGAAGCTGCAAAGATCGGACCCGGACACTTTGATATTGCCTGTGCTCAGTTGTGTGGGTTGGGGCATTATCGAATGCGGGGACAGCTCACGATTGAAACGGCCGACGCGTATCAGAAATGGCTGGATGAGCAGGAAAGTGGTGAAGAAGACGAGTTCTCATTCTAAGGAGTGTTTCTTAATGAGCGAACATGCAGACCATGCCCACGACGATCACGGGCACGAAGAATTGCCGTTCTGGAGACATTACGTGTTCTCCACCGACCACAAGATCATCGGGATTCAGTATGCGTTAACGGCATTGCTGTTCCTCTTTTTCGGGTTTTGTCTGATGATGATGATGCGGTGGCAACTGGCCTATCCGGGACAGGTGATGCCGATTTTAGGCGCGATCTTAGGCGATACCAATATGCCCGAAGGGGTGATGGTGCCGGAGTTTTACAATCAGCTGGGGGCGATGCACGGCACGATTATGGTGTTTTTGGGTGTGGTGCCTCTGGCGGTGGGCGGATTTGGAAACTACGTGCTGCCGCTACAGATCGGGGCGCCGGATATGGCGTTTCCCAAGATTAATATGGCGAGCTATTGGGCTTTTTTTGTGGGCGGAGTGATTATGTTGGCCAGCTTTTTTGTGCCAGGTGGTGCCGCCCAGTCCGGATGGACGTCCTATACGCCTTTAGCGGATATTGCACCCAGCGGACAAACATGGTGGTTGTGGGGGATGGTGGCCTTGATCACGTCCTCACTTTTGGGCGCGTTGAATTTTCTTGTGACCACGATCCAGTTGCGGGCCGACGGATTGTCATTTTTCCGGCTGCCCTTTTTCGTGTGGGCCCAGTTTGTGACGGCCTTCCTGCTGCTTCTGGCTTTCCCACCTCTGGAAGCGGCGAGCGTTTTGCAGTTGATGGACCGGCTTGCGGGCACGAGCTTCTTTCTGCCCAGCGGACTGGTGGTGACCGGTGAGCTGCTGGCGGTGGCCGGAGGTGGGAATCCACTGTTGTGGCAGCACCTGTTCTGGTTTTTAGCCCACCCGGAAGTGTATGTGCTGATTCTTCCGGCGCTCGGCATTGTGACCGAAGTGGTGTGCAACAACACGCGCAAGCCCATCTGGGGCTATAAGACGATGGTCTATTCGATCATCTTTCTGGGCTTTATGTCGTTCATCGTGTGGGCACACCATATGTTTATGACGGGTATGGGCACGTGGATGAGCACGTTTTTCCAGACCACGACCATGATCATTTCGATCCCGTCGGTGATCTTAATAACGGCTCTGGCGCTGTCTCTGCACGGCGGGTCGATCCGGTTTACGGTGCCGATGCTATTTTCGCTGGCCTTTATCCCGATGTTTGCCATAGGTGGGTTGACCGGACTTCCGTTGGGGCTGACGGCTGCGGATTTGCACCTTCACGATACCTATTATGTGATCGGACATTTCCACTATGTGGTCGCACCCGGGACCCTCTTTGCGCTGTTTGCAGGGATCTATTACTGGTATCCCAAGGTTACTGGACGGATGATGAACGAGACCCTGGGCAAACTGCACTTCTGGTTCTCCTTCATTTTTATAAACGGGGTGTTTATGCCAATGCTCTTTATCGGGATGGCCGGGGTGTCCAGGCGGCTTTACGATCAGACGCAATATGCCTATGGAGAACAGGTCCAGGGGTTAACGGTGATGGGTTCCTGGTCGGCCTGGCTTCTGGGCCTGGCTCAGTTGTTCTTCATCGTCAACTTCTTTATGAGCATGAAGGGTGGGAAGAAAGTTAAGTCTGACAATCCCTGGGATGCGACGACGCTGGAATGGGCAACGCCAACACCTCCCCCGCACGGAAATTTTGTCGAAGTTCCGACGGTGTATCGTGGTCCTTACGAATACAGCGTTCCCGGTCGGGATTCAGATTTCTGGCCCCAGCATGTGGGTGACGAAGAAACCGCCCCTGCCGAACAACCGGCACCTCAGCCTGCGGACGACAACTAGACCTAATCTCCTGTCCCCCTTCTTCTGAGAGGGAAGGGGGACAGGTAAAGGGCGATTTTTCCTGCAAAAGATCGCGAAACAAGGAGTGAACCAACGTGTCTGTCGAGATTAAATATATTACCGATCCCCATCCTGTGACCGGGGTTTATAATGGCAAGCTTGGAATCTGGCTGTTCCTGGGCTCTGAAGTGATGCTGTTCGGGGCGCTGTTTTCCACGCTGATTCTGCTGCGTGTGGGTGCCGATTCCTGGCCCCACGGCTGGGAACTGTTAAACATTCCGCTGGCTACCCTAAACACTTTTGTGCTGATCGGATCGAGTGTGACTATGGTGATGGCCTGGGCGTCGCTGAAGCTGGACAATCTGGGTGGATTCAAAGCCTGGTTTGGAGCCACCATCGCTTTGGCATTTGTCTTTTTGATTGTGAAGGGATTTGAATATGGCGCCAAGTTCGAGCACCATATCTCGCCGGCAACCAATAACTTTTATGCAACTTATTTCACGATGACTGGGCTGCATGCGCTGCACATAATCGGCGGGATTATTGTGAATGTCTATTTGCTGGTCTGGGGCGTCAAAATGTGGGAGACAAACAAGGAACAGTTTGCCAATCGTATCGAATGTGCAGGCTTGTACTGGCACTTTGTAGACCTGGTCTGGATTTTCCTCTTCCCGATTCTGTATCTCCTCTAAGGAACTGATTATGGCCGAAACTGCTGAAGAAATCAGACATCATATTCAGAACTATATCAAAGTCGGGGCCGTGCTGTTTGTGATGACGGTGGTGACAGTGGCGGTGTCGTATTTGCACATTGAATCGATAACGATGACGGTGCTCATTGCCCTGGCAATTGCGAGTTTTAAGGGATCGCTGGTGGCTGCCATTTTTATGCACCTGTCTGCCGAAAAGGCGATTATTTATTGGGTGCTATTTATTACCGTCATATGTTTTGTCATATTGATGCTGGTGCCGCTCTCTACGGATATTGAGTCGGTATTTCAATAGGATCGGGCGATGTCGTTAAAGGCTTTTCATATTGTATTTGTGACGCTATCGATTCTGTGCTTGTTTGGGTTTGGGGTCTGGGCTTTGAACGCCTATTTTGCCCTTGGAGATGTCTGGAATCTGGCCATGGGACTGGTATCTTTGTTGGGGTGTGGAGTGATGGTGGTTTATGGCAAGTGGTTTTTGAAGAAGCTAAAGGGATGGAGCTATCTGTGAACCCGCTGCTGCAAAAAATTGTTCTGCTAAGCCTGGTCTTCTGGTCCGATACGCTCTGGGCATGCGCTGTTTGCTTTGGCGATCCGGAATCATCGTTGACAAAGGGCGCTGTGGCCGGTGTGTTGGTTCTGGTGGGGATTATCATGTCCGTGTTGGGCGGCATTGTGGGGATGGCGCTGTTTTGGGCAAAGCGGGCCCGGATACTGGCGTCTGAAAAACAGTCTCGGGCAACGGCTCTGGTGTTTAATCAGTTGGGGATGTTGCCGCCTTCGGTAAATTGAATGAGGCTCATCCCGAGTCG
>JAPUJS010000322.1 GCA_027296045.1 bacterium
GGTAAAATTCATGATCGCATCCATCCCTTGAGCAGCTTCTAGCACCTGGTCGTAATTCCGGACATCAACCTCCACAATCGGTTTTCCATCCGGGTGCGGTTTGATATCTGCCAGACGAAAATCATAATGCGGTTCCATGTCCGGAAGAATATTCGGGGCGATCTGACCCGACGCCCCGAGCAAAAGCACCTTTCTCATGCCCCACCCCCTTTCCAGCTTGCTTCAAACGAATGCTCAGGCTCAAACCCCTGGAGTTGAAACCACCGATTCCCCACCACATATTTGCCGTCCGGAAGATCTGCACAAATGTGATGCACCGCAAAGCGCCGATTCCACTTCACCTCCGTTTGCGCATCCCGATTCAAAGCCAGCCGAAACGCCCGGGCTGCATCCCGAATATCCACCCACATCAAATCCGGATCCTGGTCTCCCACTTCTTCCTCCACCACCAGCTTGCCCAGCCTTAATGCCGTAACCGCCACCAGATGATCCCGGGCAAACTCCCGGCAGGTCAATTCTCCCAGATACCGGGTCATCTGATGCATTTCAGGAGAAGGCTTCGGTCGCCAGAATTCCGTGATATACACATCATCCGGATAGGCCCCAAAGATCTCCAGTGTGCTGCCATACACAAACCGCTTCACCCCGGCTTCTACCCCTGCTGTAAACAACACATGGGTCCCCCGAGTTGCCAGATCCAGCAACGCCTGCTCCCGTTCCAGTTCCCCCTCAGGCAGCCCTGGCGGCGGCTCTCCCGTATGCAAAATTGCCTTCATCCCTCGAACTGCATCCCACGCCACATCTGGATCACGAAGGTCTCCAGTGACCCACTTCACCTCATCCCCAAACTCGGGAGGACGCTCGCCGGTTCCCCACACACGCAGGGTGTGATGGGAAGCCAATTCTGCAACCACGGCGCCTCCCAACCGGCTTTCCCCTCCAGTGACTAAAACATTCATGTGCCCTCCTTACCGATATCCGAATCGCTTTTTCACGCTCGCGTCCACTCACCTTCCTGATACCGCGCCTGTAAACGCCCGGAAAGCTCACGTACCAGATCCGGATTCTCTGCTGCAATATTGTTCCGCTCTTCCGGATCTGCCTCCAGATCATAAAGCTCCACAACATCGTTATAATTCTCAACCAGCTTGTGCTTCGGTGTCCGAAGCAACCGAAAATTCTTGATCGCACTCACGGCTTCTGTTCGGTGTTCGTCCGTCTCACCTTGCAAGATCGGGTTAAAGGATCGCGCATCAACATTTGTCTGCGGAGGCAACCCCGCCAGATCACAGATGGTCGCGTTCACGTCAATCAATTCAACCGCTCCTTCATGAACACGCCCGCCCACCATACCGGGTCCGGCAGCAATCAGCGGCACCCGCAGTGCCCCTTCATAGGGCACGGTCTTACTATACAGCCCATGATCGCCCAGCATCTCCCCATGATCGCTTGAAAAAATCACATAGGTATTGTCGGCCATTCCCCGGGCAACCACCGCGTCCCAAATCGCCCCCACCTGATCGTCAATCGTCTCAATCGCAGCACAATACTGACGCCTTGTCTCCAGAATTTCCTCGTCCGTCATATCATTCGTCTTGATCCGGCCCTCCAAATACCGGGGCTTTCCGGTCAGATCTGCCGAAATCGGCGGCGGCATCTCCGCACCCCGATACTTGTCAGCATATTCGGTCGGAGGATCAAACGGCAGGTGAGGCCCCACGAAACTCACAAACAAATGCCAGGGAAAATCATCCGGGATCGTTTCAATCCACTCCACAGATCGCCGTCCAATATACACGTCTTCAAATGCCTCGGTAGGCAACACCGAATCATGGCATACCCGATGCTGCCCTCCCTCCCGATTTCGCCTCTTATAATCGTCCACAAAAGCGTCCAGAAGCCCTTTCTCTTTCAAATAATGATTATAAGGCCCTCGCGGTGTCTTGGACTGCCCCGCATGACCCTTTCCCTCACATTCAACCGGATGCGTGAATCCCCACATATAGGTCTGGGGCCGATCCCCGTCCCGACCATTATAATGATCCGGCTTTGCCAGGTCCAGTTTGCCCACGCACCCCACATAATACCCATGGTCTCGCAACCGCTGATAATAGGTCGTTGCACTTCGAGGCAAAAAGAATCCGTTGCCCAAAGCCCCGAGACGACTCGGCTGCAACCCTGAAGCCAGACCAATCCGGGCAGCCGCACACACCGGAGAATTTGTCGTACACTGGGTAAACTGAACGCCACGCTTTGCCAATTTGTCCAGGTTTGGCGTGCGCACAAAGTCTGCTCCCATCGAACCCAGATAGTCCCACCTGTGCTGATCATCCATAATAAGCAAAATATTCGGTCGATCTTGAGCCATAGGACCTCCTTTATATCCATCATTCATCTCTCACAGCCATAATTACTTTCCCCGTGTTCCGATTCTGTGCCAGAATATCCTGGGCCGCTTCCGCCTGGGTAATCGGTACAACCTCAAAAATCACCGGCTCGATCGTGCCATTGACCAGGAGTGGCCAGAAACGCTGTTCAAATTGCTGCGCAATCGCCGCCTTTTCCTCCAGCGAACGACTTCGCAAAACTGAACCAATCACCCGCAAACGCTTCCGCATCAAGAAACTCAGATTGATCTCTGCCGTGGCACCGGTCAACAACGCGATGATCACCAATCGCCCACGAAGCTTCAAGAGTTCAATATTTCGCGCCAGATAATCGCTGCCTGCAATATCCAGAATCACATCCACCCCGTCCGGATATGCCTCCAAAATCGCTTCGGCAAAATCACGTTCCTTGTAATTGACTCCGAATTCTGCACCCAGCTCCTTGCATCGATCCAGCTTCTCCTCTGTCCCCGCCGTCACCAAAACCCGACACCCGGCCTCTCGCGCCATCTGTATTCCCGCCGTCCCCACGCCACTGCCACCACCGTGAATCAACACCGTTTCGCCTTCTTGCAACCCCGCTTCGATGAACAAATTCACGAATGCCGTATAAAATACCTCCGGCACAGCCGCCGCCTTTACAAAATCCCAATCGTTCGGAATCCGAATCAGCAACTCCTGAGGCACCGCCACACGCTCGGCGTATCCTCCGCCCGAAAGCAACGCGCACACCCGATCCCCCACTTGCCAATTCGTAACTCCTTCGCCGAGTTCTGCAATCACGCCCGACATCTCCAGCCCCATATAAGGCGGCATACCCGAAGGAGGCGGGTAATTCCCCTGCCGCTGCATCAAATCTGCCCGATTCACCGCCGTGGCATGAATATCCACCAGCACTTCCCCCGCCCCGCATACAGGATCGGGAACGTCTTCCCATCGTAACGGAAACCCTTCGCTTTTTTCATCCACACAAATCGCTTTCATAATGACTCCTCAAAATGTTGTCTCTTCCGTTTGCGACATCGCATCGGGAACCACACAATAACCGTGTTGTTTAAAAAAAGCAACGGACGCATCGTGAGATACCATTGCATCTCCGCCGCCTTTATCCTATTTTAGTCCAAAATCTCAACCCCAAAACAGGAGACCGCCATGCTCAATATTCACTACCTCCACCACGCAGCCATCTGTGTCACCGACCTGGAACGCGCCAAAGCCTTCTACAGCGGCGTCCTCGGCCTCACCGAACTGCCCATCCGCGGCATCGACAGCAACCGGGCCTGGTATCAGGCCGGCCCCTGCCAGGTCAACCTGATTGTCAAAGACAAAGCCGACCCTTCCTCACCCCGTCACCTCGCCCTGTGCGTAGACAGCGTCCGTAAAGCCCGCAAGGCGCTCGAAGAACAAGGGGTCAAACTCACCAAAACCACGCAGGTAAGCAACATCAACCGCTTCTTCTTCGAAGACCCCGACGGCAACCGCCTCGAAATCGTCTGCCCCATCGGCCAGGGATAATGAAAACCGTTCCGGGTTCCGAGTTACGCCAACTCGGAACTCGGAACCAACTCATATCCTACACCCAGGACCTCGGATTGGGAACTTCAACCCATCCGCCTTGCCCAACAGCCTGAACACCGACAATCCCCGGCAGCGTCATATCCAGCGCTAGCATCAACTCGACTGGAGAAGGCGTGCCGTTCTGAATCGCTACCACAAAATCCAGAACAATCTGCATACTTGTCCGCCCATGTCCTTTGCCAAGAGCATCGGAAAATTGTGGCAATTCAGGGTGGGAGCACACCTCGCGCGTCACCTCTTCCTTATCCCCGATCGAATAATACCCCACCGTCCGGGCTTCGCGGAACCGGCCGGTTTCAAACGAGCCCTCATCGCCAAAAAAACTCAAAAAATGACTCATTCCGTGTACGTTCTGAAAGGAATTCATCAGGCGAAAAACGGCCCCATTTTCGGTCCGAAAAAGTGCCGTCTGCATCCAGTCCGCTTCATACCCCTCCTGAAACGCCTCCCGGCCAGACGACGCCACCGCCGTCACCTCCACAAACCGATCCCCCGTCATATGGATATAAGGCGATGTGCCATGGGTTGGATACAATAAAGGTGCCAGGCTATTGCGCCAGGTCGGCCGTCCGTCAGGGTGGTGTCTGAGCGCCTTCAACCCGTGAATATACTCGGCTTCGGCATAATAAATCTTGCCCAGCTTCTTTTCCTCGTAAAGCGACCGGGCCCGTACCACCGTGGGCTCATATACCCAATTTTCGGCCATCATATACGTCCGATCACTTTTGGAAACCACCTCCACCAGTGCCTTCGCCTCCCCCATCGTCATTGCGGCCGGCACGGCACAAAGCACATGTTTGCCCGCCCGAATGGCCTGCATCACGTGGTCGGCATGCAAAGGAGCAGGTGTAAACACCGCAACCGCATCCATTCGCTCATCGCCAACCAGCTCTTCAAACGCTTCATAGGCGGTATCCACACCCACCTGCTGCTTTGCCATGTCCCGTTTTTCCGGTTCCAGATCACAAACCGCCACCAGATCCGTCTCGGCATAGGCATCAAACACCCGTGCCCAGGACATCCCAAACCGCAATCCTGCAACCCCAACACCAAGCGCCATCACCAATCTCCTCTTTCAGAACACCTTAGCCCAGATCCTTTCCCTTTTCCCTCGCCTCCAGAACGGCCTCCCACCCAAACCGCCGGAACAAAAGTGCAATTTTACCAGGTATGCCTCCCTGAATACACACCGGCATGTCCGAATAGGGATGCACAAACGAAAGCTCGGTGGCCATCAACAACAAGCGATGCAACCGGAATTTTTCTTTGAACAACCGGTTATGCCGATGGTCCCCGTAGTTTCGATCCCCCACCAGGGGATGATCCATATGCGCAAAATGCCGCCGGATCTGATGCCGACGCCCCGTATGCGGCTTCACCCGCACCAGGGAATACCGGGCCGTATCATAGCGCCCCACCGGAAAAGGCAACTCTACCGTCGCCTCCCGATCGTACTCCGTCATCGCATCCACCGCCTCTTCTGCATCATCGGCCGGATAGGCATAATCAATCTGCCCCTGCTCGAGCGTATAACCCCGCACAACTGCCAGATAGGTTTTCTGAATCAATCGCTGCTCAAACAACCGGCCCATTCTGCCCGCAGCATCTTGATCCAGCGCAAAGATCAACACTCCCGAAGTCGCCCGATCCAGACGATGCACAGGATACACCCATTGACCCAGGTGATTGCGCAGCAACACCATACAACTCGCCTGGCCCCGCCCCAGGTCTGTCGGGTGTACAAACATCCCGGTTGGTTTATCCACGGCGACATAATGATCATCTTGGTACAAAATCGGAAGCATATGCAAAACGCCATAATATAGAACACCTCTATTGCCAGAAGACCCCTCCAGCGATAGAGGTGCTCAAACACATAGAAGGTTAAGGCAGTTGGATCTTTCGCTTCTCCTCGTTCGGGTGCGCTCGAAAAAAGATAGCCACATGCCCGATCATTCCCACCTGTTCACACTCCGACCGTTCGGCAATCTCGCCGGCCAGCGTTTTCCGCTCTTCTTTAAATTCGACAAACCGCACCTTGATCAACTCGTGTTGATCCAGCGCCTCGTTCATAGAGTCAATCACCCCCGCCGTCACTCCACCCTTCCCAATAAAAACCACCGGTTTCAATACATGGGCAAGCCCGCGCAGATATTTTCGATCCGACCCCTTTATTTTCACCATATCCCCTCCAGCTACTTCAGGACTTCCAACAGTTCCACTTCAAACAGCAAGGTCGCGTTGGGCCCAATTTGAGCGCCCGCTCCACGGGTCCCATAGGCCAGATCCCCAGGAATACACAGCTCCCACTTAGAGCCTTTCGGCATCAATAGCAGGGCCTCCGTCCAGCCCTTGATCACACCGCCCACACCAAAATCGATAGGCTGACCTCGTTTATAAGAACTGTCAAATTCGGTCCCGTCGATCAACGTACCCCGATAGTGAACGCGCACCCGCTGGTCCCTGGTCGGCCTGTCTCCTTTCCCCTCCCGGAGCACCTTATACTGCAACCCGCTTTCCAGCGTCACAACGCCTTCCTTTTCCTTATTGGCCGCCAGAAAAACCGCCCCATCCTTTTTGTTTTTTACAGCAAGCGGACTCTGTGTCACATCCCTCTTGGCCCGCTGTTCAGCCATTCTTTCATTTTGCAAGTCCATCAACACCTGCTTCACATCCTCTTCCGTCATCAGTTTCTCGCCGTCCGACGATTGATCCCGAAACCCTTTGACAAATACCTCTGGATCAATCTCAAGATTCATTTGCTTAAACTGCCTGGCAGTATTCATCCCCATGCCATAACTGCGTTTATGCAGCTGATCGTTCAGATTCACTTCCACTTCAGGCTGCCTCGCCCCCTGGCATCCCAAAAGTCCGATAGCCGCCAGTACAACAAATCCCTTCCGCATGATCTTCTCCTTGAAGAATACCTCTGTCCGGTTCCGACGGACCTCTCGCTCCAGAAGAAACGCCGGACAGCCAAAAAACAGCCCCCGTCTGCAAGACAAGGACTGTAGTATATCCGTATCGCCTTGACGTAAAAATCGGGAACCTCACCCTAATTTCCAGCAGGGTTCTCGAGAGTTACTTCCAGTAATTTGACTTCAAAAATCAGCATCGAATTCGGCTCAATAGCCCCCGACTGCTGGTCGCCATAGCCCAGATGAGGCGGAATGTACAACTCCCAGATCGATCCGGTCGGCATCAATTGCAACCCCTCGGTCCATCCTAAAATTACCCCATTCAATGCAAACCGGGATGGTATGCCACGCCGATAGGAGCTGTCAAACTCCTGCCCATTGATCAACTTACCCCGGTAATTCACCTTGACCGTATCCCGCTCAGACGTCGGTTTCGGCCCCGTGCTGGCCTCCAATATTTTATATTGCAACCCGCTCTCCAGCACCACCACACCTTCTTTTTCTTTGTTGTCTCTCAACCAGGCCTGGGCAAGCTTCAGGTTTTGCTCGGCCATCTGGATGCGCTCAGACTCCCGAATGCCTGCCACCAGCTTCCTCTCAAGCATCTGCAGGGCACGAACAACCTCTTCATCTTCCAACAACGTGGTATTCTTCTCAATGCCGTCCAGCAGCCCTCTGAGAAATACATCTGAATCAATTTCAATCCCGCGGTGTCGAAACCCATCTCC
>JAPUJS010000323.1 GCA_027296045.1 bacterium
TCGAATCCATATAGCTGGCACCATCAAGATCAACGAAAACACCACTGCGCTGATCCAGGCCACGCTGGCTGCCGCAGTTCTGGATTCCTCCGCGTTGACCACATATTGCATACCGCCAAATGCGAAAAAAATACCGAACATAAAGGCCACATGACGCACTGCAAAGACGCGGCTGCGATCGTGATGATCAATGGTGAGTTCGGCACCGAGCGCTTCATGTGGAATATCCCAGGCGGTAAAACCTGTGTAAAAGCCGGTCAGCAGGATGCCGATCCATAGATAAATCAGGATCCCATCAAGTCCCGACGGCGGCATCCAGATCGCGATAAAACACACAGCCTGGAGAGGAATGGCCAGCATCAGCCACGGACGACGACGGCCCCACCGGCTCGAAGTTTTATCGCTCAAAAAACCGATGAGGGGATCAGACACTGCGTCCCAAAAACGTCCAACCGCAAAAATAGTACCCATGACGGCCGGTGCGATCAACAACACATCGGTCGCGTAGTTCATATAATAAAATTGTATCATAAAAAGCGGAAAGGCCGAACCGACGGTCGGTAGACCATAGATGAGAAGTGTCCGGAGGGGCACACGATTCTTGGGTTCAACGACGGATTCGGCCGCATCAGTTGTTTGGGGCATAGGTTATGAGTCCTCCCTCGGGATATCAAATCGTGCTACATATTCCGCAAAATGATTTGTAATGCGCTCACGGTCAAACCCGTAGCGTTCCAATGCATAACGGTGTACACCGTGCTTGTTTGCCTGATTTTCGGCCAGCCACTGTATGATGCCACAGAGGTGGGCATCATACAGTGGCATCATCGAACGAAAGGTCGAAGTGTGCATGGATTTCCTTCATGGTTTTTATCGGATCGGCTACCAAATCCCGGTAATGAACATCGTAGAACCGATCGGGATTGGCCCGTGCGCGCACCTGTAACATCCGCTGTATGGCGGTGCCCCATTCGGTGAGCCATTGTTTGCCGATCGCTATCGGATCGGGAGACTCCGTAAACATCAATCGCGTAACCTCGTAGACGCTACAGCTTGAGGCGATGACTTTCCACGGATCTCGATGCGTCTGGATGACACAGGCATCTGGAAAAACTTCCAGCAACGCATCCAATGCAAACAGATGAAAGGGACACTTCAACACCCAGTATGTGCCCGGATATTTCCATTGCATGAGTTGCAACATGGTTCGATAGTACCGGTAGATAGGCACAAAATCGGCCTGCATGAACCACGCCAGATAATTCGGCACATGTGCCTGCACGCTCAGCACCGGACTTGCAAACGCGTTTTGAAACAAATAAAAACACTCATCGGCGCCGGTCGCTGTCATCGGATGGAGGGCGCGGAACACGGGGATAAGCCTGAAGAGATAAGCGAGTTCTTTTCGAGTTAGATCAATTCGAACATCGCTATGATCCGTAGCCGGATCTGGCGCGGGCGCTGGACGGCGAAGTTCCCAGGTCCTCGGCACCCGGGTCTGCGGATGTTGGACAAACAGATTATGAAGCATCGTCGTGCCGGTGCGCGGAAAACTAACAATAAAAATCGGTCTGGTAACAGGGACATCCAGAATTTCGGGATGGCGCTTCAGTTCTTCCTGAACCAACAGCCGGTTCGAAAGTGCCTGAACGGTTTCGGTTCGTAAGATCGTGCGCCCCAGGAAACTGAGAGCGGCCTCCTCTTCATAGGCGCGCAGCAAAATTCGCATTGGCGTGAGAAAATCTTCATCGCCGAAATCGTCCAATCCTGTGGCCTTCCGTGCCGACGCCATGAGCGACGCTTCGGATAGATTGATCATGGGCAGGCCGATACGATTGCCCTGCGCATTCAGCCAGTTGGCCGAGCGAATCAACATGGGAAGCCGTATGTCCGCCGACTGTTTCATAGCCATTTTATCTTTTATCTGAGATCGCCAGACAAAACGAGGGGGAGGTCAAAGCAAGTTGAAAGTTGCCTGTGAGGGAAACAGGATGGATCCAGAGCCATATGACCACTGCTGGCTACCAGCGCCTCATAGCCGACCTCCTCTAACATCGGGCATAGCACATTCAAATTGCTTGGTACATCATCCACCACCAGAATGCTGGCACCACTCAGGTCTATGGCAGTTTCATTCATGGCAAATCTCTCCCAAAGCGGAACGTACGAATGATAATTGTATCTACGAAATACCCTTTTATGGTCCTTCCACATCCAACACGGCATACAGGTGAACCGCTTCCGCCAGGCCCCGGATAGAGGTCATTCCCAGATCCCGAATATCAAATGCATCCGGCCTGTTCAAGTGGCGATAGGTATGCTCGGTCAGAATGATGGAGGCATCCAATTCTTTTGTCAGACCTTCACATCGAGCCGCCAGGTTGACCGCACTGCCGAAGGCACAGGCGTCCATGCGCTCAGACGTCCCCGCAACCCCAATGGCCACCGGACCGGTGTTGAGGCCCACCCCAATCCGAATGGGCGCAGATCCCTTCTCTTCACGCTTCAAGTTATAGTCCACCAGAATCCGATTCTGGATCTCGACCGCGGCCCGAACGGCGTTGTCGGCATATTGATCCTCCTCCAGCTTGAAAAGGGCCATAATTTCATCGCCCACATACTGGTAAACAAAGCCGCCAAATTTTCGGATACCCGGTTCCATCACCGTGAAATACGAATTCAAAAATGCATAACACGCTTCGCAGGTGACAGACTCGGAAAAGGTGGTAAAATCGCGAATATCACAGGAAAAAATCGTGTAGACTTCCTCTCGGGCAAGTCCTTCCCGAACATCCATCTGTCCCTGATCGAGTGTGCGGGTAAAGGTTTCCGGTACAAATTTCCGAAACAACTCCATCTGGTTTTTCAGCGCCTCCGTCCGTTCCGCAACCCGCTGTTCCAGTACCTCATTGGCCCGTTCCAGTTCTCCGTTGGCCTGCTCTAACGCTTCCTGGAGACGCCGTATGGACAGGTGGTTTTCAACCCGGACCAGAACCTCTTCGATCTGAAAGGGCTTCGGAATGTAGTCCACCCCCCCCAGCTCAAACGCCTTCACTTTGTCAAAAACTTCATTTTGGGCGCTCACAAAAATGACCGGGACATCCCGGGTTTGCGCATCGTCCTTCAAACGGCGACAAACCTCATACCCGTCCATCCCCGGCATATTGATATCCAGTAGAATCAGATCGGGCAGTTTTGAATGAACGGCATTGAGCGCCAGAGCACCGTTGGGCACCGGTCGTACGTGATATCCCTCGCCGGTCAGCAATTCCTTCAGCACCCGCAAATTGGCCAGAGTATCATCTACAATGAGGATATCGCCTTTGGAGACTGTATTGTGAGCCATCAGAAGCCCTCTGTCAGGTAGTGTTTGAAAAGTCCTAAAGTTTATATTTTACCCTCATCCAAGAACAGTGCTATGCGATAACGCTACAAACGGAGCGACGACGACTTGATACACCAGGATTTTGTATTTGTCAATTTACCCAAGTCAGGGTAAATTAAGGAAAAGCATAAGCACTACCAAACGATTTTTCCTGCCTGTAAATGCACAAAAGGAGAACCCATGGCCGTTCTAGAATCCGTCCTGAATGTGCTTTCAGAAGACCAGGTGGCTTTTTATCACGAACATGGTTATTTGCACATCCCCCAGGTCTTCACCGCCGAAGAAACAGAACAGATGGCCGAAGAGTTAGACTGGCAAATTGCCACCTGGGCCAATAAGAGCCCCGGCTGGAGTGGCCCCTGGCGCCGGGTCTACATGGACGAAGAAACCGAAAAACAATCCCAACTCATCGCCCTCCACGACCTGCACCGTTATTCCAGAGCCTGGTGCGATGCGGTCACCCACCCCCGGCTGGCAGGTGCGATGGCCGACCTCATCGGACCCAACGTCGAGCTTCACCACACCACCCTCCACGTCAAACCCCCCGAAACCGGTCACCCCTTCCCGATGCACCAGGACTGGGCCTTTTACAAACACGTTGACGGCCGCTACATCGACTGCCTGATTCACCTGGACGATACCCACGATGAAAACGGCTGTATCCGCTTTTTAGACGGCTCCCACAAAGGCGGCTCTCTGGAGCACATCACCCAAAACCCCGACGGCTCCCGCTGTACGCCCCACCTGCCCACCGACCAGTACAGCCTGGAAGACACCATACCCGTGCCTGCCAGGGCCGGCGATGTGGTCTGCTTCTGCATCAACACCATTCACGGCTCCCGCATCAACCAGACGCCCCACATGAGGCGCCTGGTCCGTGTGGGCTACCGCGATCCCGAAAACGAACAGACCGCCGGCCAGTCCCAGGGCCGTCCTGGATTGATGGTCTGGGGAAAACGCGACCGCCTGCCAGAACAAGATCCGTTTCCTACAACCATCTAACCGATTGACCCGGATGAAATTCTCAGAGCAGCTCCCTTGCAGATTTGAACTTCAAGTGTTCGAGGCCGTTCAGGAAATCGACAGATGAAAACCCCCAGAACCGCCAGCCTGCCCCCCTTTCACACCCACGTCATCGGCTCACTTCCCCGTCCAAAGCTGGTGCGAGATCTGCTTGCCGATCGAGATACCATCCCTTCTGATGACTACACAAAGCGCCTGGATGACATGGTCGCCTTCGCCATCCATTTGCAGGAACAGGCCGGCATCGACGTCATCAGCGACGGAGAGTGGCGCCGCACGCAATACATCAAAGAATTTCTACAACGCGTCGGCGGCTGCGAACCGGTCCGCCCTTTCCGCCACCAGGGCGAGGACAAATACACCGACGTCATTGTCCGTCCGATGCAGGCCGACGAACCCGTCTTCGCCCGCGATGCCGAATTCCTTGTTGCCCACACCGATCGTTGCACCAAATTCGGTCTGCCCAGCCCGTTCCTCATCGCCATTCGGTACTGGCACGAAGACTTCAGCAAAGACGCCTATCCCACCCTCCAGCACTTCGTGGACCACCTGGTCGACATCCTTCGGGCCGAGGCCGAAGCTTTGGTCCAGGCCGGGATCGACATCGTCCAGCTCGACGACCCCGCCCTCACCTACTTCTGCGACCGAAAACTCATCGAACAGGGAATCACCCACGACGACCGGCTCCGACGCGACTGGGACATCGACACCCAGATCCCCGAAGCGGTCGCGGCCATCAACCGGGTCATAGACGGCCTGGAGGCCGAAGTCCACCTCCACTGCTGCCACAGTGTCTACAAACGCCAGAGCGACGTCTCCGGCGACTACAAACCCATCCTCCCCCGGCTGGCCGACCTCAAAGCCGACCGCATTAACCTTGAATTTGCCTACCAGCACACCGGCTCTGTCGACGATCTCAACTTCCTGCCCGACCACCTGGGCGTGGGCATGGGCGTCGTGGACGTTCGCAACGAACGCCTCCAGAGTGTGGAGGCCATTGAGGAAATCGCTGCAGCCGGCGCCCGGATCATCGCCCCGGAAAGAATCGCCCTCAACCCCGACTGTGGCTTTGCCCCGGATGCCGGGGAACCGCCTACCATCGACGAGGCCTATGAAAAACTCTGTAGGTTGTCGGCTGCTGCCGAGCGCCTGCGAACTCGATTCGCGAATACATCCTGATGAGCAACCTGGCAATCGTGGGGGCACCAGGTGCTGCGGCCCTGCACCATTTGTACCCGGGGCACGGCGCAAAGGCCTTCCACAAGGCCAAATTTTAAATTTTCGCAAAACCCCACTGATCCAACCCCAAAATTCCCCTTGAAAGATGAACAAACATGCACTATATTAATACACCGGAATTTCTTATATTATAGTGTCATATTCCCCTCACTTCCCTTCGCATCAACACCGACAAATAGCGCTTCTCCTACACGCGCTTCTGTTAATCCCATTTTTACAGAATACGCCCAAATCCGACGGTAACCCTGCTGTTGTGTTGCATACCTGTTGTCTCCCCAACTAACCAAAAAAGGACCTGATGTATGGCAACGGCAACAAAATCTCGCAGCAAAAAAACCAAATCCCAACTGGATCTCCTGATGCCCGTCAACGGAAACGGCCAGAAGGCCACCTCCCGGTCCAACGGCAAGGGCGCCTCGCACAACTACGATGAGAGCAAGGTCAAAACCCTCTCGTCCCTCGAACACATCCGGTTGCGCACCGGCATGTACGTCGGCCGCCTGGGCAACGGCTCCGACCCCGACGATGGCATCTACATCCTCTTAAAGGAAGTCGTGGACAACGCCATTGACGAATTCATCTCGGGCTACGGCAGAAAAATCGACATTACCATTCACAAAGACGGGCACGCCAAAGTCCGCGACTACGGCCGGGGCATTCCCCTCGGCAAAATTGTCGAATGCGTCTCGGTCATCAACACCGGCGCCAAATACAACGACGACGTCTTCCAGTTCTCCGTGGGCCTCAACGGCGTGGGCCTCAAAGCCGTCAACGCCCTGTCCACCCACTTCCGCATCGTCGCCTATCGAGCTGGCAAATATGCCGAAGCCATCTTCTCACAGGGTAAGCTTCTAAAAGAGAAAAAAGGTCGCGCTTCCGGCGAGCTCGACGGCACCTATGTCGAATTTTTGCCCGACCCCGAAATCTTCGACGAATTCGAATTCAACCCCGACTACGTCGAGCGCCGCATGTGGAACTACGCCTGCCTCAACAGCGGCCTCGCCCTGGTCTTTAACAAAAAGCGCTTTGTTTCCAAAAGGGGCCTCCTGGACTTCCTCACACGCGAAGTCGGCGACTCGGCCCTTTACGAACCGGCCTACTACAAGAGCCAGTATCTCGAATTCTCCTTCACCCACACCTCCAACTACGGCGAAACCCTCTTCTCCTTCGTCAACGGCCAGTACACCGCCGACGGCGGCACCCATCAAAGCGCCTACCGCGAAGGTATCCTCAAAGGCATCAACGAATACTTCAAAAAGAACTACTCCGGCGTTGACGTGCGCGAGTCCATCTCGGGTGCCGTGGCCGTCAAACTCAAAGACCCCGTTTTCGAATCCCAGACCAAAAACAAACTGGGCAACAACGATGTGCGCGGCTGGATCGTCTCCGAAGTCCGCTCCGCTGTGGTCGATTTCCTCCACAAAAACACGGCCACTGCCAAAAAGATCCAGGCCAAAATCACCCAGAACGAGCGCTTGCGCAAAGACCTGGCCGCCGTCAAAAAAGAAGCCAAAGAGGCCGCTCGTCGCATCGCCATCAAAATTCCTCACTTCAAAGACAGCAAATACCACCTGGGTCAGAAAAAATACGGTGACGACTCCACCATCTTTATCACCGAGGGTCCCTCGGCCGCCGGTTCCATGGTCACCGCCCGCGATCCCCTGACCCAGGCCATCTTCGGACTCAAGGGCGTGCCCTTAAACGTCTTCGGCAAAACCAAAGCCGCCATTTACAAAAACGAAGAGTTCTACAACCTCATGATGGCCCTCGGCATCGAAGACGGCATCGAAAACCTCCGCTTCAACAAAGTCGTCATCGCCACCGACGCCGACTACGACGGCTTCCACATCCGCAACCTCCTCATGACCTTTTTCCTCACCTTCTTCGAAGACGTCGTACTCGCCGGCCACGTCTATATCCTCGAGACTCCCCTCTTCCGGGTCCGCAACAGCAAAGAAACCCGTTACTGCTATTCAGAACGGGAACGCAACCGGGCCCTCGAAGAAATCCGAAGCCCCGAAGTCACCCGCTTCAAGGGTCTCGGCGAAATCTCCCCCAAGGAATTTGGCCAGTTCATTGGCCCGGATATGCGCCTCATCAAAATCAACATCAAATCCATCCACGGCATTGCCGACACCCTGAACTTCTACATGGGCAAAAACACGCCAGATCGCCGCGAGTACATCATGGAAAACTTGATCAGCGATATTTAATCACCCATTCCCTCACCCTGCCGGGAGACAGGAGAGAGGAGAAACATGGCCTACGCAGACACCTTATTTGATCGCTATTATCTCGCATTCACCTCCTATGTGATCAAAGACCGCGCCATTCCCGAAATCAACGACGGCCTCAAGCCCGTCCAGCGGCGCATCCTGTATACCCTCTTTGAACTCGACGACGGCAAATACCACAAAGCCGCCAACGTCGTCGGCCAGACCATGCGTTACCACCCCCACGGAGACCAATCCATCTTTGGCGCCATGGTCACCCTGGCCAACAAAGACATGTTCATCGACAAACAGGGCAACTTTGGCTCCATCCTCACTGGCGATGAAGCCTCAGCCCCGCGTTATATCGAATGTCGGCTGACGCCGCTTGCCCGGGAAGTGCTCTACAACCCCGACATCACCGAATACGTCGACTCCTACGACGGCCGCAACAAAGAGCCTGTTTCCTTCCCGGCCAAAATTCCCGTCCTCCTTGCCCTGGGCACCGAAGGCATCGCCCCTGGCATGACGACCCGCGTCTTGCCCCACAACCTCATCGAACTCCTGAAAGCCCAGATCGCCTGCCTCAAAGGCCAGGAGTTCCACATCCTCCCGGACTTCCCCACCGGCGGCTTTGTCGACGTCACCGAATACAACGACGGCAACGGGAAGGTCCTCGTTCGCGCCAAGCTCGACACCAAAGATCCCAAGCGCATTGTCGTCCGCGAACTGCCCTACGGATCTACCACCGAAAGCCTCATCAACTCCATTGAAGCGGCCGCCAAAAAGGACAAACTGAAAATCGCCGGCATCTCCGACTATACCGCCGAGGAAGTCGAAGTCGAAATCCGCCTCGCCAGGGGCGTCAAAACCCAGGACACGATCGACGCCCTCTACGCCTTTACCGACTGCGAATCGTCCATCACCACCAGCCTCCTGGTCATCAAAGACAGCCGCCCCGCCATTTTGTCCGTCACCGAGGTCGTCCAGCACAACACCGAGCGCCTCGTCGACATCCTCCAGGCCGAACTCAAGCTCGAACGGAGTCGTCTCAACAAACGCCTCCACGCCAAGACCCTGGAACAGATTTTTATTGAAAACCGGATCTACAAAGAGATCGAAGAAGTCAAAGACCCAAAAAAGATTGACGCTGCGATCTTAAAAGGCTTCAAGCCCTTCCAATCCAAGATCCGCCGCGAGATCACCCCTGAAGATCTCGACACCCTGCTCAAAATCCCCATCCGTCGGATTTCCCGCTACGACATCGACCGGTCCAACCAGGAAATGAAAGACATCCGTGTCCGGGTGCGGGAACTCAAAGAGCACCTGGACAATCTGAAGACCTACGCCATTGGCTTCCTGGAAGGCCTTATCAAAAAATACAAAGACCAATACCCCCGTCGCACCCAGGTCGGGTCCTTCGACCAGGTCGACGTCCGGGAAGCCGCCCAGCGCAACCTCAAGCTCAAATACGACAAGCGCACTGGCTATCTGGGCTACGGCGTCAGCGGTGGGACCACCCTCTTCGATGTCTCGGCTTACGACCGGGTCCTCGTCATTCGCAAAAACGGCACCTACTCCCTTTCGGATGCACCCGAAAAACTCTTTGTGGACAAAGGCATGCTCCACTGCGGCTTTATCGATCCCAACCTTGTCTATACCGTGATCTACCGCGACAAAAAGGGCGACTACCCCTGCATCAAACGCTGCAAGCTCGAAAAATTCATCCTCAATCGGGGCTACGAACTGGTCCCCGAAGGATGCCGGATCCTGGCCTTCACAACCGACCCCAATATCAAAATTGAGGTCAGCTTTAAACCCAAGCCCAGGGTCAGAATCTTAGAAGAAGAATTCAACGCTGCCGACTATGCGGTCCGCGGCAACCGGGCCCAAGGCATCCGATTGGCAACCCGAGAAGTCAAGGGAGTGAAGCTGGTATCCCAAGAAGCATAGCTAAATTTTGCATGAAGGATTGGAATACGAGAGGGCCGGTTCTGCTGAGAACCGGCCCTCCAAATTTCTATCGGCAGCATTTTCGCCTTCAAAGCCATGCAAGAAATGATGGGACGATGTGCGACCGATCTGATCATCGTCTGGTGCCTCCCTCAATTTCTACAAAATCGTACACGGCACCATCACGCGAAAACGGGTGCAGTTGCGTAAAATCCTCGAATCATAGGGTTCTTAAAATACGACGTGGAAATCCTGACCGAAAGACTCCGCCTGCGAGATTTTAAGCCCGAAGACCTGGACGCGTTTTACTGCTACCAGAACGACCCCCGGTATCTGGAACATTACCCGTATTCCGAAATCAGTCGGACAAAAATTCAGAATCTGATGGAGAAATTTATTGTCTGGTCGGAGGACCAGCCCCGATTCAAAT
>JAPUJS010000324.1 GCA_027296045.1 bacterium
CCAAAATGCACACAGGTGGGCAAGATTTGGTCACCGACTTACAGGCGTGACGTGCAGGTTGTTAGTTATCTGGTAGTTAGGTAAGTACCTGTTATTTAGTTATAAAATAGGATGATAACCTGCGCAAAAGGGGCATCTCCGGGCACGGTCCAGGGTTTGGTCTGGCAGGGATGCGTTTGAACGCTCGTTTACTTGTGAGAAACTTCTTGTGTAGATTGAGTTTATTGGCTTATATTGTCTATAGCTGTGCTTTTAGGACCCGGTTTTTCCAAGATCCCCGGTTTCTGTTGGTTTGAACCCTTTTAGGAGGTTCCCCCAATGTTATTTGGCTCCCTGTTCAAGGGTGAAAAAGGCATTGCCGTGGGGAGGCGGAAACGCAAGTTAACCGTTGCTGATGTCATTGGTCGTTTAGACAAGTTTGAACTCACAACGGCTAATTGTACCCTCATTCGAGACGATCTGGGAAACGAAAAGGTGGAGAATTACGGACAGGTGGATGTCTTTCGGGTTCGGGATGAAAAAATCTACATGCATGACAATGGGTTTTGTATCACCACGCCAACAGGCATGAAGCTGAAGACGAATGTGGGAAATTCGGCGATAGCGGAAATGATCTCGATTGCACCCGATCCGGTGGAAACAGCCTCCCCGGAACCCGAAGCGGAAGAAGAGGATGGGGCTGATGGTGACAAAGAAGGGGAAGACCCGTTTGAAGCTGCTGAGTCAAGTGAAGAGGGGGCGCAAGAGGAAGACCCGTTTGAAGCCGAAAAATTAGCAGATGACTCCATTGACCCGGATACCATTGATGCGCCCGCCAAGCCTGTGGTCCAGGATGCCTTTTCAGACGGAGGCCGCAGGCGGCGGAAACGCGAGGAGGAAGAAGAAGAAGATCCTTCGGAATCGGCTCTGGGAATCGGCCAGGTGATTCGGTTGCAGTTTTTCGTTAATCGGATTCCCTATGAACTGGACTGCCAGATTGTAGACCGGTTTCACCCCAGTCGGCTTAAAAATATTGATTTGACGCCCCCCTTTGGGGTGGGCTATCAGGTCCGTCCGTTAACCGATGTGAAGAATCGGGATCAGCGCCGGTATATTCGGTATACGCACAAGTTGGGTTTTGGCCCTTTGCGGATGCGAAACGAGATCCAGTTCCAGGCGTATATGCACCGCACCCATGTGGAGATTCCGGAAAAAGGGGCGATGCAGGCCATGTTGACATTCGACGATTTGAAGACCATTCCTTTTCGCGATCAGGAGGTTCGGGAGGTGAAAGGGGCCAAGCGACCGGAAGAAATTGTCGAATTTTTCATGAACTGCATGGTGAACAATCCGACCGAACGGCGTCACGTTTATCTGAGCAAACCGTTTTTCTCCGAAAAGACCCGACGTTCCACACTGGAAGGATTGGGATATTATAATACGGTGGGTGTCCAACAGGCTACGATCTTACCCAAAATTTTCATTAAAAAGCCTCTGAAGGGAAAAACCGTGCTCGAGCGCAGGCTTGCCGAAAGAGGCAAAGGGGCGATGGATAGCCACAAGTTGCGCATCCTCGAGGAAATCCAAGACCGGTATCAGCTGTTGACCCGAGAGTTGAAGATTTGGCAGGCCAGGCGCCGGAAAAAGCGAATGGAAAACTTTGAAAATGACCAGATCCTGGTCGGGTTTTCCTCTGCCCATGGCATTGCCCCTGACGATTTGATGACGGCTCGCCAGATGACCATGCGGTGTGAACTCATCGACATTGGGGTTGAAAATATGACGCTCAAGCCGATTCCCTTTGACGACGCCAGGTCTCGGGAAATCGACACAAAAGAATACGTGCGTCAAGAGGATGGTTTTCACGTCGATTTGTTGAATTTCAGTGTCGGTGGGGTGCAGTTGCGGGGTGGCGAGACCAAGGAACAGAACGAAGCTTTTTTGAAATATCTGATTGGCGACAACTACTATGATCTGAATCTGGAAGATCGCATCGAGGCCTTGCGCCAATACGCCGTTCTGCTCTATTTTTATCCGACACTGAATTTTACGCGAAGCCAGATCCAGGATTATGAACCCTGGCGTTTGCCTTCTAAGGTTCCGGTCCTTGCCCGCGTGGCCAGGATTATAATGTCCCAAAGTGCCGATGGAGATGAACCCCAGATTGATTCGATTGGGCTGGAATTTATTTATAATCCAACCATGGATGCCTATGCGCGGGACCTGAATCTGTACGATCAATGGGAGCAGATTACCCCTTATACCGAAAACCAGAATTTCATCGAAGTGCATAAATCGTTGCAGTTGCTCTTTGGCTTTGATCGGGCACTGGATGACGATCTGCGAGATGGGGTCAAGAAGAAAGATCCCGGGGAAGAAAAAGAAGCCGTGGAGGAAGCAGAACAGGCATGACAAGAGATAAGGATGACATCCGCCGGGGAGCACGGACATGAAACTGTGCTCCCCTTTTTATGGTTTTTTGTCCCTGTTTATGGTTGTGTTGGGGGCAAGTGGGTGCTATCACCCGCAACGAGACCTGGCGCTGGATCCGCGGAACAACCCGCTGGTACACATTCTGGAGGCACGATATGACCCTGCCCTGGGAGCCGTGCGGATTCGATGGGAGCATATAGGGGATCGGCCCGTCGAAACCTTCCGAATTTTGAGGAGCAAACGCCTGGATGCCAATTTTTCAGATCCTTTTCGGTCGATTGGACTGGTGGATGGGAATCAGATCAGTCCATCCTATATTACCCTTGGCTCCTTTCAAGATGCAGACTTGCTTTCCGGCGAGCCCCTCCAATATCGGGTGGTCGCTGACTACGTGGAGGGGGGATCGTCTCAAACCATTCTTTCCGAAGTGTCAATTCCGGGTGCACAGATTCGGGGTGTGAATCGGGATCCTTCCAATCTTGCCGTACAGGTGCTCTGGCGGCCTTCCGGGGAGGGAGTTCAAGCCTACGAGGTTCTTCGCCGGGTGGGAGATGGGCAAGACGAAGTGGTCTTCAGGACCGAGGATCCTCAGGTGGATTCGTTTTGGGATCGATCTGTGGTGGGAAATGAGCGCCACACCTACCGGGTCCGGTCCACATTTGGGGGAGGCGTCAAGCTCGATAGCACCCCGGTAATAGCCCAATTCTATAGCCAGATCTACCACCGAGAAATCGAAACGTTTAGCGACCCCCGGGAAAGAATGCTGCTGGCCAGTGGCTCTTCCTTGATCGGGGGATCCTTTCTGGCTTTGCTGGGGCGTGTCAATCAGACCTCTTTGATCCAGTTCCGATTTCAAATAGGTGTCACATTCGGTGGATCTCCCAGGGTGTTGCGGTCTCTGATCGCGGCAGCCTTTGTCCCCATCGATGGGGTCTTGCCGGCATCGTTGGGTCTTGCTGGACCCTCTTTGTTCAATACGTCTTCTTTTACGCCGGAATTTTTTGTGGGCGGGATTTCGCCGGCCACTGGAAAGGTCGTTGTACAAGGATTTACCTTACCCCAACTGCAACGCGTCTGGACAGGACCACCGGATTGGCAAGTGGGAGCCGTGGAGGGAAAGGTTGTGTTGACGGTCGATGCCTCCAACAGGCTCTGGGCCGCAGTCGGAAACGAGATACGCGTTTTTTCAGAAAACCACGTCCAGGTCGGCAAGGTTGGCCTAAACCAGGCCAACCCTGCCGATCTGCTGGTTGTGGGAGATCGGGTCTGGGTTGCGTGGCCCGAACATGGCATGGTGGAACAGGGGATTGCTCAATTTTCGGGAGGAATTCTGCTGGATCTTCTATGGCAGGACCCTGTGCCGGTGGGGACCAGGCCGGTTGCTTTGACGCAAAATCGGCTCGGTCAGGTGTTCGCCTTGGATGGGGCAGAACAGGCCGTGCGGCTTTTGGATTCTGAAGGTTCGGTGGTGTTGCGTATCCAGCTTCCCAACGGGAACTATGAGGTAGGAGATCTGGCAATCGAGGCGTCGGGAGGAAACCTGCTTCACGTATCCGATTCCTCGGGCAGGGTTGTTACATTCTCACCCTGAATGTTGCACCTGGAGTATGGATTGCAGCCATGAAAATTTTGGGTTTCTTGGTTCTATTTTTGTGGACATTGACACCTTTTGCCGATGAAATCCCGGATTCGGCCTTAGAAGCTGCCGCCGGCGCTTATGATGCAGGAGATTTTGACCAGGCGGTCAGACAACTGGAAAACCTGCCGGGGCTGCTTGGCATTGTCCCAAAACTGGACGGCATACGTAAGAAAACACGGGCGCAGATTTTTCTGGATCTGGGCAGGATTTATCTGGCTGCCGGAGACACGGGGAAAGCGCGTGTGGCATTGTCCCATGTTTTTGCTCTGGATTCGTCCGCCAAGGAAGGTCTTCTGGATTTGAGGAAGGACCGCCCATATGAAGAAACACTGAAATTTCTGTCGGTGTTGAAACGGAAACAGAAGCAATTGGAGTTGAATGCGACCTCTAAGTGGCAGGCCCTTGTGCGATCGGCTCTGGTGCCGGGTTGGGGGCAGATTTATCGCGGGCATAAGACCCGCGGGTATGTGGTTTTGGGGGTTGCTGCGGCCCTGACGGTTAACTGGCTGACGGCCAGACAGGCGTATCAGAGCGCACTTCAAGATTATCAGAGAACCTCACTCGACGATCTGCAGCTTTCCGTTCGTCAGGGGACGTCTTCCGATCTGAGTCCATTTGCAGAACGTTTTGAACGAACCCAATCCCGTGCCGACCGCGCCAACCTGGCCTTGAGCATGCTGGTGGGGATCTGGTTGGCCGGTGTGACCGATAGCGTCGTGATTGGTCCCCGACAACTCGCCATCTCTTTTTCAATCGATTGACGATGAACCGTTTTCGACTCTTTCCCATTTTCCTGGCAGGCCTGGTGGTATTTTGTACTTCTGTAACCGCCCAGGAAGTGCCAATAAAGCGTCTGGCTGTTGTCCCGTTTTTTGATCCTGCAGATCCAGATTACGGGGTGTTCATGGCCGATCGGGTGGCGTTTGAGCTCTATGCCCATGCCTATTTCCCCCCCCTGAGACGCAACCGGTTTGAGCTGATCGAATCGGATACCCTGGAAGTTGCGCTTCACAAAGCGGTGGAGCAGGCAAACCGTCGGGTTCCCGATGACGTTTTGGAAGCGCTCAAACGCCGTGTCCCCGCAGCCTATCTCCTGACAGGATCGGTGATATCCTCCGGGATTAAAACCTGGAATCTGAAGCTGATTGATCTGGAAACAGGTGCGATTGTGTGGCAAGGGGCAATTCGAGACAATCCGGCCTGGCTCTGGACGCGGAACAACCGAAATGTTGGGGAGATTCCGACAGAAGCGCTGCGTCTTGAACTGGGATTTGGTTCGGCAGATACGGCACCGCCTCCGCCTAAACCGGACGATTTGCCAGGGAAGATCCTCCTCCAGCCGATTTATACCACGATGTATCCGGAGCTTGCCGCCGACTGCGGCATCCGCTTGCGGGAGGCCGTGGTTCGCGATGGTCTTTTCCCCCTTGTTCCCGGAGAAATAAAAGGGCGTCAGGGAGAACGATTTCTGCCCCGGCTGGGGGTGGCCCAGCGACGGGAAGTGGCCGAAACCACCCTTGCCGACGCGGCCCTGTGTGGCAGCCTCTTGATGTTGGGCAAAGATGGAACTGCCCACAATGTGGCCATGGTGCTGCGTTTGGTTGAATCCGAAACAGGTCGAATCTTGTGGATGGGGTCGGCAAGCGGCAGGCGTGTCTGGCGGTGGGATAGGTTGGCCGATCTTCTGGGGGGGATCATGAATCGGTTGACCGAAGATCTGGCCCAATATGGCGCGGGGGCTGCAGAATCGGTTGTGGCAAGATTGGTGGAAAAGGCTTCCGACGGGGCCGGGTGGTGTGGGGTGGGTAAGGCCTATTTGCACAAGGGCTTGCTTCGACAGGCCGAGGAAGCTTTTCAAAAGGCGCTTACATTTGACGACCAGCGTGCCGAGGCACACAACGGGTTGGGGCTGGTATTCCAGCGCCGGTCGGGGGCATTTGCCCAGGCCAAAAAAGCCTTTCAAACGGCCATTCGGGAAAACCCCGAATTCTTGGAGGCCTACTGTAATCTGGCGCGTGTGCACCTGGATCGGGACATGTTTGATGGGGTGCAATATGCCCAGAAAGCCCTCCAGAAAAACCCAGAATTTAGCCTGGCCTACCGGGTGTTGGGAGACTGGTATTTCAAACATGAAGATGACCCCAAAGCCAGCGAGCATTATCGTCGATATCTTTCACTGGAACCTGATGATGTCGAAGTTGCCACCCGTTTGGGCCGATCTTTGTTGCGGTTGAAAGATTTTTTGGTGGTTGATCAATTGATCAAGCCCATCCTCCGTGCCCGACCGGAAGCGGTCGATCTGATGCCTGTGGTGGCCATACGGGCCTTCCAGGGAAGAAATTTTAGTGAGTCCAGCCGGTTGTTTGACCGGTTTTTGAGCCAGGCTGACCAGAGGGAGAAGGAGTTGTATAGGGATATTCGTTGGGTGATGTCCCCACAAGATATAGCCGAGTATGAGGGATTGACGGGCAGGGCAAGGGCGGTATTTGAAGACCGATTTTGGCGCGAAAAAGACCCTGATTTGTCCAATGCCTTTAATGAACGAAAACTGGAGCACTATGGGCGGGTGTGGATCGCGCGAAAAGATTTCGGGGTGTTGACCTATCCCTGGGATCAAAGGGGAAGCGTATATATCCGGTATGGCGAACCGGACCATCGTTCGCGTTCCGGACGGATCACGGTTCTGACATCTCCCAAGGTTCAAGAATTGAAAGAGCGCGTATATACCCAGCTCTACCAGATGCCTCCAGACGGGGAGCTGAACGGCCCTGTCTTCCCCATTCGAAGCGACCGGGGGATGTCGATTGCTCAAGACCAAGAGTTGGAGACCATGGAGTCCATTTTGCCACAGCAAACGCTCGGCACGCCCAGGGAAAGGAATGTGGACATCTTGAGCAGGCGGCAGATGGGCCAGGAGGCCTATGCGCCGGTTACGATGCAAAATGACAGGAGTATTGTGCCGTGGGAATCCTGGGTGTATACCGAAGTCGATGGGGGGCTGATCATCGATTTTACCAAAGAATTGGGAGGGGCTTCCGGTTTTGATTTTGCACCCCTGCCCGCGATTCCGCCTACCAATTTAAGGTCCAGTATCCGACTGCTCGAATACGCCCCTGCAGTTGCATTTGAGCGAGCCGTTTCCAATCGGTCCGATTTCTTTGTGCCCAGGGTTCCACAACCCCTTGCAGATTTTCATTACGATCTGGCTGATTTCAGGTCCGACAATCGCAAAAGCCGGGTCGACGTCATGTATAGCATTCCGATTTCTGCGCTGTTGCCGGTCACAGACGGCAAACGCCCAAGGGTGGTTTTGGAGCGCGGGGTTGCCCTTGCCGATTCTGCTTTTACCATTGTGTATCGCCAGGCGAAAAAAGTCGAACTGGATGTGGATGAGGACTCTGGGAATGGGCATGTGGTCGATCTGGTTCGCATCGATGTACCCCCGGGACTTTACCACATGACCTTGACGGTGAAGGATGTGATATCGGGAAAGCAGGGGATCTTGAAACGAGATGTACGCGTGGAAGCCTATGGCCAAGAGAAACTTCAGATCAGCGATCTGCTGATGGCAACACAACTGAACGATACGGTGAAAGACATCCGTTTCCGCAGAGGGGCCCAAGAAGTGGTGCCCAACCCGGAACGGCGGTTTGAGGCACCTCATCCTCTGGCTTTTTATTATGAGGTCTACAATCTCCAGAAGGATCCTTTTGGCCAGACCCGCTATCGGGTCACGACGGCCGTGAAAGCTGTTGAAGAAGCAAAAGGGGTTCGGCGCGCCTTTGGACCGGTTGAACAGCCCGAGGTCGCCCTCGCCTTTGAGCAGGTGGGAGACCGAACCTGGGAACGGATTTCTCTGAAGGTTGATTTGAGCAAGGCGGTCCATGGACAGAACCGTCTTCTGGTGGTGCTCGAAGACCTGGTCAGCGGCCAGAAAGTGGCAAAAGAGACGCTGTTTTTCTACAAAGGCGCGGGGTATTGACAGAGTCTGGCTCTTTGCTTAAGTTGTAGCCAGGGAGGGTTCCTATATGGCCGAAAAACCTGATTTTAGCGAAGACGACCAGATTCTGGTACGCCTGCAAAATGGGGCAGATATCGAAGCGTTTGCCAATTTGATGGCCCACGCCCACGAGCAGGGCATCAGTGCGGCAGATTTTGTGCGTGAAGAACCCAAAAGGACCTCCCGAAAAGTAATCCGGACGCTTTGTTTAAAAAACCAGAAGCGCACCTTTAAGGCCCAGATTGCCTCTGTGATTCGGTCCCTTTGGGACCGGCCGGTTGAAGATTCGGAAGCGGCCTACCTTCCAGATTTCTTTGGAGGCCCTGCCCAGTCCCCCCGAAACGGCAAACCCGAGCGAAATGGCAAGGTATAAGGTGAAAAACCCTTTGATTTTGCGAACCCATATCGAAGAACTGGAAGCGTTGCGCGACGATTTGCTTGTCGAGGCCAAGATGGGTAGTTCTTTTGCCCGAAAATTGATGGTGGCGCTTCATCGCGTGGTGATTGAAAAACGAAACCTGCTTCGAGGCCGGGTAGAAAGAACCTGAGACGGGAAGGGCAAATGGGTGCTGCTGGCGGAATGCAATAGGGCTTGACCATGGCTGCCCTGCATTTCGCCGTTTTTATTTTGTTGAGGTGTATTTTGCAACGTATTCTGGCAGTCGATTTTGGTATGCGACGGGTGGGGTTGGCTGTGAGCGATGCCCTTGGTTTGACGGCACAGGGGTTGCTCACCCAGAAGGTCAGCGGCCCAAATCAGGCTGTCGAGGTGGTTGTCGAGGCTTCCTGCCAGTGGCAGGTGGGACGCATTGTAGTCGGGATGCCGCTCAACATGGATGGGAGCAAAGGCGATATGGCTCGAATCGTCGAATCTTTCATCGCAAATCTACTCGAAAAAACAGGGTTGCCCGTTTCGGAATGGGACGAACGGCTTACTTCCGTTTACGCCCACCGCGTTCTGCAAGCTTCGGGACAAAAAAGCCGGGGGCAAAAAGGGGCGATTGACCGGATTGCAGCAACGCTGTTATTAGAATCATATATTGAAAGTTTGTCCTGAACGAGAGAGGCAAGATGGGGGAAAACCGAAAACCAAAACATGGGGTTCCAGCTTCCTGGATGATGGTTGCTGTGTGTATTGGTATCCTGGGCCTGGTGGTCGGCTTTTGGGGCGCGGTCTATGCCCTGAATCGACCGACTGGTGTGAGGCACAAAGAAGTGACCGTTGAGAAGGGCATGACGGTCGCCCAGATTGCCCGGAAACTGTATCGCGAGAGACTGATCCGAAGCCCCGAGTTGTTGCGAGTTTTTTCTTTAATCAATGGAACAAGCCGAAGATTGACGGCCGGCGTGCATCCATTTCACGGTCGCATGACTACCTGGCAGGTTCTGATGGAACTGGAGGTTGCACGGGATGTCACTCAGGATGTGACCCTTCCTGAAGGGCTTCGGTTGGGGCAGGTTGCTGAGATTTTGGCCGACAAACTGGACCTGGATGAAGCCACTTTTAAGCGCATTCTGACCGATTCGAATTTTTGCCATTCATTGGGGATTGATGCACCCAATCTGGAGGGATATCTTTTTCCCGAAACCTACCGGTTTTCCCTGACCATGACAGAAGAGCAGGTGGCGCGAATGGTAGTAGGCCATTTTGAGGAGATCTTTGATCACAAGATGAAAACGCGGGCTCGGGCAATGGGGATGACCGTAGGCGAAGTGGTGACCCTGGCATCTATTGTTGAAGGGGAGGCGCAACTGGATGAAGAACGACCCATTGTGGCGGCGGTGTATTACAATCGGTTGAAAAAGAATATGCGTCTTCAGGCCGACCCGACCGTTCAGTATGCCATCCCCGACGGACCCCGACGGCTGTTCTACAAGGATTATCGAGTGGACTCTCCCTACAATACGTACAGACACCGAGGGTTGCCTCCCGGCCCGATTATGAGTCCTGGAAAGGCATCTCTTGTTGCAACGCTCTATCCGGCAGATGTCGATTATCTCTACTTTGTCGCCAGGGGCGATGGAACTCATGTTTTTTCCCAGACGCCAAAGGAGCACGAAGCGGCCAAGCGCGAAACGTTGAGTGCCCGGAGGCGTTCCTGGCAAAAGTCGAACAAGAAAGTAAAATAGGGATTTCACACGTGTCTCAAAAGGGGAAGGGATGTCTATTCTGGATGGATTGAACGAGTCGCAGTTAGAAGCGGTCCGGACGGTGGAGGGGCCGCTTCTTATTTTGGCCGGTGCAGGCTCGGGCAAGACCCGGGTGTTGACGCGCCGAATCGCCTTTTTGGCGGCAGAGCAGAACGTTCTGGTCGACCGAATTTTAGCAATGACGTTTACCAACAAAGCAGCAGGGGAGATGCGCGAACGGGTGGAGGATTTATTGGAGCGATCGTGTCGGGGGATGTGGATTGGAACCTTCCACTCCCTGTGCGCACGCATCTTGCGCTCGGAAGCCGAATCGGTGGGTCTTCAGCAGAACTTTAGCATTTACGATACCACCGATCAGATGGCGCTTTTGCGCCGAGTCGTCCGTGACCAGGAGATGTCGGAAAAACAATATCCACCCCGGCAGATCAGGGCTCGGATCAGTCGTGAGAAAAATCGGATGGTAGACGTGGCGATGTTTTCGCAGCGAGCAAGCACTTATTATGAACAAGAAATTGCACGCGTTTATCGCCAATATCAGGACGCGCTTCGGCAAAATAATGCGGTTGACTTCGATGATTTACTGGTAACTACTGTGCGTCTGTTTCAAAATCACCCGGAGGTTTTAGAAAAATATCAAAATCAGTTTGATTATCTCCTGATTGATGAGTATCAGGACACCAATCGCCCTCAATATTTGTTTGCCCAGTATCTGGCCGAGAAACACAAAAATATTTGTGTTGTCGGAGATGACGACCAGAGCATTTATGCCTGGAGAGGGGCTGATTTGCGAAATATCCTGGATTTTGAACAGGACTATCCCAGTACAAAAGTGATTCGCCTGGAGCAAAACTATCGATCCACCCAGATCATTTTGGAAGCCAGCAATGCCGTAATTCGGCACAATTTGGGCCGAAAGGGTAAGGAATTGTGGACCGAGCGCGTTTCTGGAGACCCCATTCGTTTGAAACGCTGCCAGGATGAAAGAGAAGAAGCCCGGTGGGTGTCGGGCGCCATGCAAGATCTGAAGCAAAGTGGGAAGTATCGATACCAGAACATGGGGGTTTTGTATCGCACGAATGCGCAGTCCCGAGCCCTGGAAGATGGCATGCGTCGTGCGGGGATTCCCTATGATATTGTGGGGGATGTGCGCTTTTATGAACGCAAGGAGGTCAAAGACATCCTGGCCTATCTGAAGCTGGTGGCCAATCCCAGAGATTCTGTGAGCTTTTCCCGGATTATCAATACCCCGAGGCGCGGGATCGGGGACACGTCGGTTTCCAGACTGGACGATTTTGCCATGCGCGAAGGCCTTTCCCCCTATGCTGCGTTGGCACATTTGGAAGCGGTGGAGACGATCCCTGCGAGGGCCAAAAAGATGATGGCCACCTTTTATGAAATGGTCGAAGCGTTCCGGGCTGAGATGGGCCAGCTTCGGGCCGATCAATTGGCAGAGAAAATTGTAAGCGAAACGGGCTATCTGGAAGAGGTGAATAAACTGGCACCCGGCGAAGCGGAGTCCCGTCGCAACCACATCCAGGAATTGTTGACGGACATGGAGGTGTTTGTCGAACAATCGGAGGATGTGTCCCTGGAAGCCTATCTCCGAAACGTGTCGTTGGTGACCGATGTGGACCAATGGGCCGCCGATGCAGACCGGGTGACCTTGATGACGTTGCACAGTGCCAAAGGGTTGGAATTCCCACTGGTTTTTATTTGTGGTCTGGAAGATGGATTATTCCCCATTATCCGTCCCGGCGAGGACGGAGTGGCTGAAGAAGAGGCGATGGAAGAGGAAAGACGGCTCTTTTATGTTGGCATTACAAGGGCACAGGACCGGCTTTTTTTATCTTATGCGGCTTTGCGTCGGAGGTACGGGGGAACTTCAAGCAGTTCGGTTTCCCGATTCGTAGGAGAAATTCCTGAAGATTTGATTGACTCGGAGTTTCGGATTTCGGAGATCACACCTTCTAGAGAACGCAAAAAGACAAAGCCCAGACCTGTCCTTTTGCCAAGTGGGGACGCATTTCCGATGGAACGGGGCACCTGGGTATACCACCCGGCCTGGGGGCGAGGTCAGATTCAAAATCGGTCGGGCACGGGGCAAAATACCAAGCTTCAGATCCGGTTTGAAGGCGGGGAGACCAAGACGGTTGTGGTCAAATTTGCAAATCTACAGTCGGGATGATTCTGGCGTTCAAAATGCCCTTGCCTTTGCATTCGATTTATCCCATATTAAAACTGTTCGATATCCTGAAGCATCTCCCCCTTTTGATTTGGAAGGACCGCGAGATATGGCGGTTGCACGGGAGGATGTCCGAAAAGTGGCTCAACTGGCCCGTCTGGCTTTGAGCGAGGATGAGGAAGCCCAACTGGTTGCTGATTTAAACCAGATGCTGGATTATGTGGCTGCTCTCCAGGCGCTTGATACGACGGACGTTGTGCCTACAGCCCATGTACTTCCCCTCGACAATGTCTTCCGTACTGATCAACCTGGAGAATCTCTTTCGCAGGCAGAGGCTCTTTCGAACGCCCCTGCTTCGGGTCAGGGCCATTTTCGAGTCCCCCAGGTGATTGAATAGGCATCCGTGTCGGCGGTGGTGACGAACCACCGCCGATTTTCTTTGTGTGACGTGAAGGAGGCGCTGTGAATAAGGATTACAAGGGTCCAAAATATATCGTGGTGACAGGCGGTGTGATCAGCGGGGTTGGGAAAGGTCTGGTCACGGCATCGATTGGAAAGATTTTACAACATTATGGATTCAAGACCACAGCTATTAAAATCGATCCGTACCTCAACTACGATGCAGGGACCCTTCGGCCCACCGAGCATGGTGAGGTCTGGGTGACCAACGATGGGGGGGAGATTGACCTGGACCTGGGGAATTATGAACGATTTTTGGGGATTGATTTGCCCAAAAGAAATAATCTCACGACCGGACAAATCTACCACACGGTGATTGAGCGGGAACGGAGAGGGGAGTATCTGGGCCAGACAGTACAGCCGATTCCGCATATTACAGATGAGATCAAAGACCGCGTCAAGGATGCGGCAGAGGGCTTTGATATTGCCCTGGTGGAAATCGGCGGCACCATTGGAGACTACGAGAATATGCCGTTTCTGTTTGCCATCAAGGGTCTGGAGCGAGAGATTGGCGAAGAAAATTTGTGCTACATGTTGGTAAGTTATCTACCCGTCCCTGGCCATATGCCCGAAATGAAGACCAAGCCGACCCAGCATGCCATCAGGCTTTTGAGCGAGCACGGAATGGTTCCTGATTTCATCATCTGTCGGGCTGTGAGACCCTTGGACGATGTGCGCAAACGAAAAATTGAGGTGTCGGCAAATATCCCAACCGATCGGATTATTTCGGCTCCGGATGTAGACACGCTCTATCAGGTGCCGCTCGATTGTGAAAAAGAAGGGGTCGGCCTCAAGGTTTTGGACCACCTGGGATTGGAGCCCCGGCAGGAGCCCGACTGGAGCCACTGGATTCGGCTTTTGGAACGGAAACGGAACCCGTCTCATCAGGTGCACGTGGCCATGGTGGGAAAATACGTTGAGTTGGGAGATTGGGAATTGACCGATTCCTATATCTCGGTAAACCAGTCCTTAGAACATGCTGGCGCAAATCTGGATACCAAAGTCGAGATTTCCTGGATTGACTCCCGTCGGTTGGAAGAACAGGAAGCCGGTGCCGTTTTAGGCGAATACGACGGGATTATTGTCCCGGGGGCATTTGGAGAGGGCGGTTCGGAGGGCGTGATTGAGGCCATCCGGTATGCAAGAGAAAAAAATATCCCATTTTTAGGCCTGTGTTATGGGTTGCAGATGGCTGTGGTTGAATACGCCCGAAATGTGGTGGGATTGGAAAATGCCAATTCTGCCGAAAACGACCCCGATACCCCCCATGCTGTCATTGATATTCAATTTAGCCAGCGAGAGATTCTTGAAGAAAGTCGGTATGGAGGGACCATGAGGCTGGGCGGCTATGTGGCGGCCTTGCGGCGGGACAGTTTGGTTCTGGATCTCTACGAACGGACCGGGCGTCTGGAAGAGGATGCCTGGCGGATTGAATGCCTCAAGCAAAACCCCAAAGAAGCATTTCGGCTTGGCGTGGTGCTCGAAAGCGAGCATGCAGTGATTGAAAGACACCGGCATCGGTTTGAGGTCGCGCCCAAATATGTGGATCTGCTGGAAGAATACGGGTTGTTCTTTTCCGGGTTTCACCGGCGCGAAGATGGCACAAAGCTGATGGAGTTTATCGAGATTGCTTCGCACCCTTTTTTCCTGGCCACCCAGGCACATCCTGAGTTCAAATCTCGATTGGAACAGCCTGCCCCTCTCTTTTATGGATTTATCGAGTCGGTGATTGCTCATTCGAATGCTCCGCAGCCTGCGGCCGAAACGGCAAATGTGGATGCTTAGTCTATCCATGTTGTTTTGTCTGACCCTGGTGGGATGCACGCGCCTTGAACCGCCTGCTTCCAACCCGGCAGAAGAAACCACCGACGTGCCCGATCAACAGATTTGGGGCTGGTCTGCTCTGATCTCCGAATCCGGCAGGAAACGGGCGCTGGTCCGGGCGGGAAAATTTCAGAAATTTGGTCATAAGTCCAGGCTCGCAGATGGGGTCACGGTGGTTTTCTTCGATGCCAAAGGGGATACCACATCCAAGCTGTCTGCGGACCAGGGCGAGATCGACGAACAGGCCGGTCAGCTTCTGGTTTCGGGCGGGGTTGTTTTGGAAGCTCCAGACAGCACCCGGCTGGAAACCGAAGTGCTTCAATGGGATCGAAAACAGGACCTCGTCAGGGGAGATGGCAAGGTTACGCTCCGTCGGACCGAAGGAGTGGAAACCGGCATCGGGTTTGAAGCCTCTTCGGATTTGAAACGCTGGTCTATGAAGCAGGTCGTTACCCGTCTTCGCCCTTCTGATTCGCCTCCTCCTTAAATGCTTACCCTTCCAGAATTTCCACGGATGATGATGAAAGAAGGTTTTGCCAATCTCTTGCTGGTGCTCGCTGTTGTGTGCCCGGTTGGAGCAGAAGAAGCCTGGGAGATTCGAGCCGATTGGAGTGAAACCCGACAGGTTGGCGAGAAATTTCTGAAGGTTTGGGGAGGGGGGACGACGTTTGAGGATCTGGCAGACAGCATTTGGATTGCAGCGGACTCCGCAAGGGCCTGGGTGGATGGAGATCGCTGTCTTTTTGGGCCGGGTGTCACTTTGCAAGTCCCTTCTCGGAAGGTGTATGCAGATACACTAGAATACTATTGGCAGTCGAAAACTGCCATTTTTAAGGGCCATGTCCAAAGCCAGGAAAAGACACGAAGGCTTGCAGCAGACAAGGTGATTTATGATTTAGAGCAGGACTTGCTTGAAATTCCCGGGGCGTTGGTATTTGACTTCCTGGAGGAAGGCTTCCAACTGAATGCAACCCACATGCGTTATTTTGCCTTGCAAGATTCTGGCTTGATTGGACAAGGCGCAGAGGTTCGAAAATTTCCATCCAATGGAGAAGACACACTCGTCATACGGGCCGATTCCCTGGTGTTCACGCAACACGGGGACAGGCTGGCTTTTTCCGAATCGGTATTGTTGACCCAGGGGAAAATGGTGGCCCAGGCCGATCGGGTCCTTTTCCTCCGGCCCGACAGCTTGGTTTTGCTGGAAGATCACGCTCGGATTTCCTGGATTCGATATCAAGGAACGCTAACGGATACGGTGGTGGCCCTGGCCAATCGGATTCGTGCAAGGATGGCGGCTGGAGAGATCCGGGAAATTGAAATGTACACGGACGTCCAGATCGATATTTTCCGGTCGCAGGAGGGAAAACAGACCATTCGGGCCGATACCGCCCGGGTGATTTGGACGGGCGAAACGGTAGAAGGTCTGGAAGCGACCGGGCAGGTACATCTGACTTTGAAGGATGCTGATGGGGCGGAAACAGACTTGCGGGGCGACCGTTTGGCAATGGCATTCAAGGAAGGGGATCTGGACAGCCTGTTGCTTCGGGGAAATTGTAGTGGGATATATGTGTCAGAGGAAGGAAAAACAGAAAACCGGCTTTCGGGCGGCCAACAGACCATCTGGTTTGACAGCGAGAAAATCAGTCGGATTCAGGTAGAAGACAATGCGGAGTGTGAACAGGTGCCCCGGGATGAAACGGAAAACCGGATCCGAGTAACCGGCGATCGGGTCGTTCTGCAATTTGAGGCGGGGAAACTCCAGGAAGTGGTGGCCCTAGGTGGTGTAAAAGGAAGTTATCAATCGAGGGAGGAGGAAAACCTACCTTGATGCTCCGGGCCGAAAATCTGGTAAAGCGATATCATCGGCGTGCGGTTGTTGATGGGGTGAGCCTGGAACTCGAAACCGGGGAGGTTGTGGGTCTTTTGGGGCCGAATGGTGCTGGAAAGACCACCTGTTTCTTTCTTATTGTAGGCGCTATTGCCCTGGAAGGGGGCCGCATTTTTATTGGCGAAGAAGAGATTACCCAACAACCCATGTATGTTCGGGCGCAAAAAGGGGTGGGGTACTTGTCTCAAGAGCCGTCTATTTTTCGAAAACTGACGGTGCTCCAGAATCTTCTGGCGGTTCTGGAAACCCTGAAAATGAGTAAGGCTTCCAGGATGGAAAAAGCATTTAGTTTATTGGAGGACCTGGGATTATCGGATCTTGCCCATCAAAGAGCCGAGTCGCTTTCGGGCGGAGAAGCCCGGCGCTTAGAAATCTCCAGGGCTCTGGCAAGAACCCCTCGGTTTTTGCTGTTGGACGAGCCTTTTGCCGGGGTCGACCCGCGGGCGGTGGAAGATATTCAGGGCATTATTGAGGATCTGAAGCGCCGAGATATTGGGCTTTTGATCACCGACCACAATGTGCGAGACACGCTTGCAATTACCGATCGATCCTATATTCTTTCGGAAGGCCAGATCCTGTTGTCCGGCACATCCCGCGAGTTGGCGGAAAATCCGGAGGCCAGACGGATCTATCTGGGAGAAAGGTTTCGGTTGGATTCCTAAAGTATCTGGTTAAAAAAGAGTTTCTTTACTTTCAGATTTTTCGTATAATATTTAGAGGAAGGTTCCAAATTGGAACGATTTTTGACGTGAACCACCCCGGGCATCCATACCAATGATCAGGCTTCAGCTCTCACAGACCATCAGTCTTCAACAGAAATTGGCTCCGCAGCTGATTCAGTCGCTTCGGCTTCTTCAGATGCCCACTTTGGAGCTGGAACAACTGATTCAGCAGGAGCTTGAGCTCAACCCCCTGCTGGAAATTGATGAAGATCCCGACGGGGAATTGGAAGAGGAGACATCCGAAGAGGAACGCGAAGAATCGGATGAGGAAGAAGAAGAATCTGAAGGGGAAGCGCTTGAAGAGCTTGAATTTGAAGAAGCCGATCTGGATAAAAAAGATCAGTTTGACGAAAACGACTGGGACCATTATCTGAATGAATCCGGGTACGCCAGCCCCCCCCAGGAATTTGACCCCAATATTGAAGACTGGGACAACGATGGGGTCGTGGTGCGGTCTCTGGAAGATTTATTGCTCGAACAGCTCACACTGACCGATTTGTCGGAAGAAGAGCGAGGCACCGCGCACTATATTATTGGCAATATCGATGAAGATGGATTTTTCTGCAGCCCTGTGGAGGAAGTTGCCGACGTATTAGGGGTGGAAGTGGAGGATGTAGAGCGGGTGTTGGCTGTAATCCAAACCTTCGATCCGTCCGGGGTTGGCGCTCGGGATTTGCGAGAATGTCTGATGATTCAGCTTCGGGAACTGGGCCTGGAGCAGGGTCGGGTGATGGATATTGTGCGCGACTATCTGGACGATTTGATCAACCGTCGGTACCCCAAAATCACTCGGGGTTTGGGGTTGAGCAAAGAGGAGTTGAAGGAAGCCGAAGAGGTGATCGCCAGTTTGAATCCCAAACCCAATGTGGAAGCCGAGCCAGCGGTGAACTTGAACCATGTGATTCCGGATCTGGAAGTACAAAAAGTGGGCGACGAATTTGTGGTTTCTCTCACCGATCGAAATGTGCCATCCTTGCGCGTCAGTCCCATTTATCGAACCTTGCTTTCCGGGTCTGAGAAATCCGGTAAAGAAGCCAAAAAATTTGTCGTGGACAAGTTGAACGCCGCCCGCTGGTTTATCAGCGCAATTCATCAGCGCCGCACGACCATGTTGAATGTGATGCGTTGTATTGTACACAATCAGATTGAGTTCTTCAAACGGGGGACGGGTCATCTGAAACCGATGGTGCTGCAGGAAGTGGCCGATAAGGTCGAGATGCACGTGTCCACGATCAGCAGGGTTAGCAATGGCAAATATGTGCAAACCCCCTATGGGGTGTTTCAGCTAAAATACTTCTTCGATGGCGGGTTGAGTACAGACGGTGGGGAAGATATTTCTGCAAAAACTGTGAAGGAAAAAATCAAAAAATTGATCCATGAAGAAAATACACACAGCCCTTTGAGCGATCAAAAGATTGCGAATATCTTGAAAGAGGAGGGCATCGATATTGCCCGCAGGACGGTTGCGAAATACCGGGTTCAACTCAATATCAACCTGGCACGTATGCGGAAAGCACTTTGATTCTTTTTTTATCCAGAGGCGGTGCGTAATGACATTTCTCTTTATTGGGCTTTCTATTGGGTGTGCAGCGTTTTTGTTTAAGATTGTCTCTGAATACATGAACGAAACCCCCGTCTGGAACGCAAAGATCACGCAGGCTGAAGCCGAGAAAGAGCAATACGAATCCCAGGTTCAGACACTCATCCAGGCCAAAGAAAACTCGGTTGAGGTGGCGAAGAAAATGGATCAGGAAATTAAATCGCTTGATCAAATACGCGACGAACTGAAGTCGAAGATCGAAACCACCAAAAAAGAGATGGCGCGTCAGGGCAAAATCATTATGAAGCGCCAGTCCTCATAGGTTTTTTCAACAATGGATGCGAGAGTTCCAATTATTGCCGGGTTCTGCCTGGTAATTTTTGTTGGTGGGTGTGGAGAAGCCCGGTATCGGTTGGAGGGCAAAGCACCCGACGGGATTGAGGTCGTGATGCTTTTGGATGCGGCTGCCCAGGAGTCGGTCCGTTTGATCCAGGAAAGATACCATCAAGAAATGGGAGATCTAAAAAAAAATACGCAGATTGCGCTGGATTCGCTCCAGGCAGGCTCGGTCTCTCTGAACAGGCCGCTGGCGCAAGCCCGTTTGCAATATCAAAACGCACGGAGACGGTATCGTGAAGCCTTTTCAGGACTATCCAGGTTTACCTCCTTTGGCGGCAATCCGATCTTTTCAAACGATGATTTGGCATTGAAGGCCAACACGCTCTTGAGTGAGATTGCCGATCGATTCTACAAAGGCAAGGCTTTTTCGCTGGAAACAGAAGGAGAAATGCGGCGATATATCCGGAAACAGTTGGTGCCACTTGAAAGAACGATCAATCGCGCCCGGACGCGGGTGAACAGCTTACAAAGGTCCCAAAAAGGCAGTGCCAGAGCCCGGGAGCAAGTCGAGGCAGACTTTCAAGCGCAACGTGCAGGTCTGTTGGACAGGTCCAATCAGGCCATTCTGGCAGGATTGGGCGAAAGGAAACTTCTGGAGGTTTCGGTGGACCCTACGGGCGCATTCGTATTTTCGGATCTGTCTGTCGGTCGATATCACCTCTATGTGCCAGAGCCTTTGCCTCAAGCCTGGCTGGTCCCATTCGAGATGCAAGGTCATATCTGGCAGGAATTGGGGAAGGAAAATAAAACCCAGTTACTGATCGAACAGGTTGAATAGGGAAGTGGTGGAAAGTTTGCAAACGCCCTGGTTCAGAATGTGAACCGGGGCGTTTTGTGTACGATCCCCTATGGGGGGAAAAAAAGCCTCTTCCGACATTCACGCACAGAGTAATGTGAAATACCTGCATTTATTTTTATATAAATATATATTTATTAAATAATTATCAGAATAGATAAATTTTATCTGCGCAGGAAAAATTGGTCTGAAGTGGGTATTATTCTGTCCCTTCTCAAAGTACCCGCCAAAATTTCGAATGAATTAAGAAATCAAATCTGTTGAAGGTGAATTTCCAAAGGCCAGACTTGCGCTTCTGGCAGACCACCAGCAGGAATTCATCCACGCATTTCTGGTTGCCCGAGGAAATATTAAGGAAGTGGAAAAGGTACTGGGGATTTCATATCCCACCGTTCGCAAACGTCTGGGGGAGATTATTGAAGCTTTGGGGTATGCACCCAGGCAGGTGCGTCTGACACAGCAGGATATTCTGGATGCGGTTGACCGGGGGGAGTTGACCCCCCGCGAAGGCATTGAAAAGCTGAAATCTCTGTAGGGAAAACCACCACAGGAGCGAAGGGGGCAACATGAAAATCGCCAGACGGAAAGTTCTGAAAATGTTATATGAACAACGAATGACGGTAGAGGAAGCAGAAGCAATGCTGGAGGTGTTGGAAAAACCCATTTCCACACCTGTACAACCGCCCAAAATTGACCTGACCGGAAAGGGAGAGAAAGCCAGGGCGCTGATGGCCAAGGTACTCGAAGCGGCTCGAACAGAGTTGCCCGTTCTTGTGGAGGGCGAACATGGGACTGGAAAGGCATTGATTGCCAGGTGCATTCATCAGAATAGCCAGCGCAGTCAGGGGCCTTTTTTGACGGTCGACAGTCTGGTTTCTCCGGAAACACTGGATGTGGAGATTTTTGGACAGGAGGATGAAGAACGGAAAGGGCTGTTGGACATGGCCGACGGAGGCATGTTGATGCTGGATTCCACACACGCACTAACCCCTGAAACCCAACATAAACTGCATTCCTATCTCGAACATGGATACTTTACCCGTCTTACCGCTGGCCGCGAAATGTCGCCCAGTTGAGCCAGGTGATGCAGCAGGCCGTTGTGTCGTGTGATGGGCCTAAGATTGAGGTGGAACATTTGCCCGATTTTGAAGAAGCAGCCTGAGTTGCACCCGAGAAATCCCCTCAGTCCTGTTGTGGACTGAGGGGGTTTTCTGTGTTGGGAAGGTTACCTATTTTGGACCGTACTGATTTCATCCTCTGATATCTTGTGAACGCTCTTTGGATTAAAAGTTTGCGTGGTGCCTACACGGAGGGCGACCTCGATTCGCCCGCCGGTGAGCACGAAAAATTGGATCAGAAAACCTCCGCCCTGCATGGGTTCGACCATATATTCTTCGGGCTTATCGTGCAGATCTCCCAGCCATTGGGGCAGTCTGTTCTGAAAATCAGAGTGGTTGACCACCTCTTCGGGCAAGGCCATAATAAGGGTGCCTGGTTCCTCTCCAATGCTATCGCCGATTTGGGCACGGACTTTGACCATAAAGGGGATGACTTTTCCGGCATAGGCAAAGTCGTCGGATCCATTGTCCCGTTCGGGAGGTACAATACCCCAGGTTAAGTGGTGGACAAAGGGGTTGCCATAACCCTGGCTGAGCATCTGTTCCCGCGCTGCATCATCCACGGGATGGACGACGGCCACATAATTAAACCACCCCTGCTGTTTGGCCGGGCTATTTGATGGGAGCCCTGAAGGCACGTTGATATAGTCCTGACCGTCTACAGGGGAAGGATAACACCGGGCATCCCACCCGGCCACGTAGCCCACTTTTTTTAAAGGACCGGCAAGGATGTGAGGGGGGTCGACAAAGATCGCTGCGTGGTCCATGTTGGGAAGCAATGCGATGCCTGCGTCGGTCACTTTCTCGGCCACCTCACGGGCTTCTTGAAATCGCTGCCGGGCGTTGGGAATATCGAGGTAGTCTTCAAAATTACTGGGTAAAATCACGGGGGCTCCCATCGGGTTCCTCCAGGGTTATATTTTTTGAAAGGTAGCGGATCTGCAAAAAGGACTAGAACTGAATAGACCGAATCGGGAAAAATGTCAAGGGGTTTTGAAAGGGAAAGACCCGGACAGGCGGATGGAGCATTTGAGGCAAGGGAATTATCGAATGAAGCAACCCCGGCTCTTTTGCCGGGGGTTTTTTGTGTCTGAAATCTTCACGAGTAAGGGCCGGATGTGAAAAAAAAGTTCAAAAATGTCGT
>JAPUJS010000325.1 GCA_027296045.1 bacterium
CCAAACCGGCCAATTGTTGAGAAACCTGCCCCAACACCGACCCGTCACCATCCCGCAACGTCCAGGTAATCGTAAATGGAACCTGAATGGGCACATCGACCGTATTCACCACATCCACCTGGATGGACACACCGATCACCAGATCGGCGTTTTGACGATCGGGTATCAGAAACTTGCTCAAATTGGTGATCGACAAAACCAGGGAGAGGTCTTCCGATACCTGTGAAACTGGATTAGAAGAACAGCCCCAGCACACCAGCACCCACATCAAAAAAACGCGTAATTTCATTTTCTAAGCCCCAAAAAAGAGCAGCCCAACCGCCCCAACCACCCAACAATAATACGCAAACCGATCCAGCCTCCCTCCCTGCAAAATTCTGAGCAGCCAGCGAATGGCCACCCCACCAGACACATAGGCCGTACACGCCCCAATCACCAGCGGAACCAAAGTCTCCCGTGTTGGCGGATGGGCGACCAGGTCGCCCACTTCCAGAACGGTGGCACCCAGAATAATCGGAATGGAAAGCAAAAACGAAAACGTCGCCGCTTCCCGTCCGTCCAGTCCGCGCCACAACCCGGCCGCAATGGTCGACCCCGACCTGGAAATCCCTGGCAAAACAGCCAGCGCCTGAGCAACCCCAATCCAAATGGTGTCCCAGAATCTCATCTGGGTCCGTTCACCTGTCCGAGAACGCGTGCTCCAAAGAATCATCCCCGTCACCATCAACCACCCCGAGACAGCCCTCGGATCGGCAAATGCCGAGGCCAAAGAATCCTTGAACGCAAGACCGGCCACAGCCGCAGGAACCGTTCCCAGGACCAACAGCAACACCATCCGCCACGCCTTCCGATCTCCCTGAAAACACCCCCCCACCAGATTGCGGATCCGTTCTCGCAGGGCCGTCAACACCGCCAGCAAAGTGCCAAAATGCACAATCACTTCAAAGGTTATATCCCCCGTCTCAATCCCCAAAATGGCCTGACCCAGTGCCAGATGACCCGAGCTACTCACCGGTAAAAATTCCGTCAGTCCCTGGATCAATCCCAAAAGTGCTGCCTGTAAAGGCGTCAACCACAGACCTCCACAAAAAAGGGTTTTCACACCGGAAAAATTATAATTACCGTGATTTATCCAAAAAACACAAGAAAATTAAGGATTTAGTTCACACACAGTACGAAGGAACCAAAATTTCACAATTTTCGCAGAACAAAGCCTTAACAGAGGTGTGCCCATAGGCTCAAATCAAATCCTCCAACCAATCACACCAGAACGTTAACGGCCCATCCCCGCAGATCAAAACATCATACACCGCCGCATAAAGATCTCTCAGTTGCTCTACCTCCGCATCGAATAATCCGCATCGAATGATACCTGTCGTGTGCCTCTCGTCCACCATTTGTGCATCTTCCAGCGTATCCCCCAAAAGGATCACATTTCGGCGATCCTGCACCATCGCTTTCTGCCCGCCCATCCATTTCCCCTGTTTGTTCAAACTGTGAATCACGGGTTCCAGGTGTCCTACCATATGCCCGGATGCGTCAAAACGCAATCGGTTGGCAATAATATGTACGTTGTCGAACAACAAATTCTGATGTTCTAAAAACCCCTCAATCACATCTCGAATGCCCGCCGATACAATCCTCAGCGGCACCCCTGTTTGCGCCAGGAGATGAAGAAAGGCTTCCCCCCCCTCGCGCAAGCGAAGCATCTCTCCCGTGATCAACTGCTCCAGGTGCTTTTTGCCAAACCCATATCGAACCAGCAACGCAAATTCTTCTTCCCACCACGTCTGCATTTGCCCCCGTTTTTCTACGGCCGACATCTCCGCAGAAACCTCCACCTGCCGATACGTTTCATAAAGCGCCTGGGACGCCCGAACGTAGTCCTCTCCCAAGCCCGCTTCATGGGCAATAATCGCATATGTCGTCAACACCCGCCCATCCGGCGTCCGGGCCGGCGTCAACGTCCGATCCCAATCGCTCACCACACAAAGCCGCTCCAACCCATCCTGTCGAAACCTCTCCACTTTTTGCCGCCACATCTCTGGCCGGGGAATCACAATCTCGCTCATACCAACACCATAAAAAAACGGGGCGGTTGAACCGCCCCGAATCCTACGCCTCGTCCTCTATTTTTTGTATAATTTTTCCACTTTCCTTATGTTTCAAAATCAATTTCATGCGACCATCCGGCATACGCTCCTTCTTGATCAGCGCATACCCTTCTTCCACTTCACCTCCAGCATCGCCAGCCCCTTCCATCACCTCACCGCCCCGCCATTCGGCCAACACCACCGGCTCCCACTGTTTCGACGCAGCCGACTTATAGCAGGCGTCCAGAATCGTATTCACCACATAGCCATCGTAAAACGTCTCCAAAGGCTCCCGGCCATCATCCCAGGCATCCAGCATATCCACAAACATATCCCGATAGCCCAACTCAGCCACCTCGTCCCCCACCGGGAAAAGCCAGCCCGTATCGCCCTCGGCCTTTTCGGCCACATAACCGCCCTGACCCACCGACGTAAAAAACTCATACCCCGTGCGCAACCAGTGGTTCAACCAGATCGTCCCCTCCGTGCCCGACACCTCGTCCCGCAAATCCATCCCACCCCGAAACGCCCAGCTCACCTCAAACTGTCCCATCGCCCTATTTTCAAACCGAATGAGCCCAATCCCGTGATCCTCCGCCTCCACCGGATGTACCAGTGTATCGGCCCAGCACATCACTTCGACCGGCCGGTTGCCCTTGCCCACAAAACTTCGAATAATCTCAATACAGTGACACCCCATATCAATAATCGCCCCACCCCCGGCCTTTTCCAGATCCCAAAACCAGTCGCTGTGGGGCCCCGAATGCGTCTCCCGGGATCGCACCCACAACACCTTGCCCAACGCCCCATTTCGCACCGAAGCAAGCGCTTTTAACGTTTTGGGCGGATAGACCAGATCTTCCAGATACCCACCAAACACACCGGCCGATTCCACCGCCTCCAGCATTGCTCTGGCTTCCTCGGCATTGCGCCCCAGCGGCTTGGTACACAACACCGCCTTGCCCGCCTCTGCCGCCAGCTTCACCGCCTCCAGATGAATATGATTGGGCAATCCTACCACCACACCGTCCGTCTCCGAATCCTGAATCGCCTCGGCCAAATCTATCGACCACTTCGGAATCCCCCACTCCTCGGCAAACACCTTCGCCCGCTCTTCGGTCCGCGAATACACACAGTGGACCCGATCCCTTCCCCGCCCCTGGTGCAGTGTCATTGTATAAAACATCCCGATCAACCCCGTCCCTAACATCGTCAAACGGTGTGCTTCTGCCATAACAAGCTCCTTAAAAATAATGGCCGTCAAAGACGGAAAGGAAATGCACGGACCATCTTCAAAAGCCATTTTTAACCATCAACAGGAAAGGGCTTCGCCTGCTTTTTACTGTACAGCTTGCGATTTCTCAAACGAAAAAAACAAATCCGGCTGCCGATGCTGCTGTTCCAATCGCAACAAAAACGCCTTCACCTCGATCCCGCCTCCAAATCCGATCAAATCCCCCGATTTCCCAATCACCCGGTGACACGGCACCACAATAGGCACCGGATTTCGCCCATTCGCCAATCCCACCGCACGCACTTTTTTCGCGTCTCCCAACTCCACGGCCAACTCCCCATACGACCGGGTCTCGCCGTATGGAATTTCCCGCAACAGATTCCAAACCTGTTTTTGAAAGATCGTGCCCTGCAAGTCCAGGAGGATATCAAACCGCGTCAGCACGCCTGAAAAATAGGCACCCAACTGTTCGACAACCTGATGGAGCACAGGATGATCCGTCGCTTCTTCCAGCCCCTCGTCCGATGCGCCCTCCCACTGTAGTGCCCGAAGCCCTCGCTCGGAAGCCACAGCAGTTAGCAAACCAATCGGACTTGGAAAACGCCTAAACGCCAGGATTGGGGATACATTCTCAACATCATTTTGATGGGTCAATACAACCTCCTCATAAGAATAGGGGATCTATCTTGAACATACTAAAAAACCTGACCATGTGCCAGGTTTGATATTCTCATTCTCTTGTCCTCAAACGGTCAAGACCGCTTCCTAGGGCAATAGTGCTTTCAGCTTGTCCGCTAGCTCACTCTTTGAAATCATTCCCATAATTTGATCGACCACTCTGCCATGGTGGATGAAGAGTAGTGTCGGGACACATTCAATGCCAAACTTCATAGCGATTTGACTGTGCTCGTCTGCGTCGATTTTGCCAAATAGAACCTCACCTGAATACTCCAGCGCCAGATCATCAATAATGGAAGTCATGATTTCGGATGATCCACTCCAGTTCGCTCTAAAGTGCACCACAGAAGGTTGTAAGTTTTCAATCACCTGATGATTGAAGTTCTTGTCCGTGAGTGTGATAGTAGCCGTCTGTTTCTCCACAATCTCATTCCTTTTCTCAACGATAAACCTGCGGGGCTACCCTTTCCATTTCTGGAAGACAGCCCCACAGTCATCGGCCTTCGATTAATTGCTACTTGTTGGATTGCCTTCACGGCTTCACTGGGGGTCCAAACGGCATTCGCAATAGTGCGAGCGACGCGATGTCCCTCATGAGAATAGCCTGGCGATCCCCACCATGGCGACAGCCGCCCCGACTATCAGCGTGCCCACCGCGGCCCAGCCACGGCTGGCTCTCGGCAAGAACGGAAAGGCCCTGGCCAGCGCTGCCATCACCGCCATCGGTGGCACGGCCTTGATGACATCGCGATACGCCTGTAAACCCGCCCGTCGCAGGGTCTCTTCGATATAGCCGATCGACTTCATGGGGCCGGCCAGTCTGCCGAGGGTCTGGCTCTTGTGGGGCTTTTCCTCTCTGGAGATGGCCACGATCGCCTTCTTCACGGCGCTGTCAGCCGCGAACAGCGTTCGGAACACCAGCGTGCCTCCCAGACGTTCGAACTCACCCTCCTGGAGCACGCGCAGCAGTTTGGCCTGCAGATCCAGCGGCAGATCGCCGATCTCATCCAGAAAGATGGTGCCGTGATCGGCGAGCTCGAAACGGCCTTGTTTGCGGGATACCGCTCCTGTAAAAGCACCCTTTTCGTGACCGAAAAGTTCAGATTCAATGAGATTGGCCGGCAGAGTCGCACAGTTGACTTTGACCAGCGGCCTTCCCTTGCGGGGGCTGAGGGTATGAAGGGCTCGGGCAATGAGTTCTTTGCCGGTGCCGGTCTCGCCCAGTACGAGTACGGTCGCATCGGTCGAAGCGACCTGTTCCACGTTTCTCAAAACCCTCTTAAACGACTCACTCGTGCTGATGATATTGTCGAAGTTGTGCTCCAGTTTAATCTCTTCTTGCAAATAAACATTCTCGGCCTGCAATTGGTCTTTCAATTCCTCCACTTCGCCAAGCGCATCGCGTAGCGCCCTCTCGGCTTGTTTGCGCTGGGTGATATCGCGAAAGGTGACGACGGCTCCTACCAGATGATCATTTTTGTCACGAATGGGCGTGCTCGTGTATTCGACGGGGAGGCTGGTTCCGTCTTTTCGCCAAAATAGCTCGTCGTTCACCGTATGAACAAGGCCGTCTTTGAAAGCGGCATAGATGGGACACTCTTCTCTGTCATAGGGGGCACCGTC
>JAPUJS010000326.1 GCA_027296045.1 bacterium
GACATTCTGGATCGATATGTTGCCGGCGAAGACGTGCCAATTACTGAGGAGCAACAAGTATGGCGCAATGCCATGCCCACATTTGCCGTTGCTTTATATCCTTTCTATAAACGCCTTATTGCAATGGTTCGCGAAATCAATCAAGCTTTACCTATCAATGACCGTTTGCGTGTTTTAGCCGGAGACCCGCCCTTGGACTGGAGCCAAATTCAAACCACCGAAGATGTATTCAATAGCATCTTATTTGTTCCCGACGCACGAGACGTACACTATGCTCGTGTTGTGAGGGAGGAAGTTTTAAACAAAGGGCGCAAAGCATTGCTCATTATGGGACAAGGACATATGGGTAGAAACAGGGCCTTCGGGCAGGATCTAACCGAGCGCATTGACCTAAATTCTGATAAAATTTTGATTGTGTTTCCTTATGTTGGTCTTGGCACTTTTTACACGTCTTTAACCCCTGCGTTTCAGGTTTGGTCCAAACCTTCTGTGGCGTATATTCGCAATACCTGGATTGGCACGCTCGATGCACAAATCGTTGTTACAGGTGATGGGAATGCATTCTTCGACGCCGAAGGCAATCCCATTTTTTTATATGAAAACAAAAATCTTGAAGATGTTTTTGACGCATTTCTTTATCTCGGGTCACCATCTACATTGACTTATGCATCACCCGACGATGTTAAACTTGATACCGCTTACCAAGCCGAGTTGGCACGCCGTATCGGTTTGTTACCCTCGGCTTTTGGTGGCGGTGATGATGACCATTCAGGTCCTGACAACGGTTCAGGTCCTCCACCTGACGTGATATTGGGAGGGGATCTCCTATCTCATTAGACCTACATACGCAGAAGCGACACCTTGAAGAGGTGAAGAGTTGCCACTATCCAACAACCTTCAACTCTTTAGGGGTGCGCGTAATATTCTCACAACCATTGCGCGTCACAATCACCGTATCCTCAATGCGCACGCCAAACCCATTTTCCAGATAAATACCCGGTTCAACCGTCAAGACCATTTTCTCCTGCAAAGGCTTCTTGTTGACCGCCGAAAGCCCGGGCAGCGGATAATCATGTGTCTCCAGCCCCAAACCGTGGCCCAACCCATGTGTCTGCTCATACCCTTTTCTGGCAATATATCCCCAGGCCGCATCGGCCACATCCCCACCCATTGCGCCTGCATGAATCGCATCAATCGCCCGAAGTTGGGCCTCCTGCACAATGCTATAAACCTCGCGCATCTGCCGTGTCGGTTTGCCCAGAAAAATCGTACGGGTCATATCCGAACAATACCCCCGATAACGCACACCCATATCAATAATCAGACAGTCATTCTTACGCAATTTTCGATCCGTATACCGGGAGTGAAACGTCCAAGAACTGGTCCCCGACGATAAGACAGGTTCAAAAGAAGGCCCCTCGACCGTCTCATTGTCCAAGATCAGTTGGATCAGCCGATTATGCAGGTGAAATTCCGTGACCCCCGGCTTCACCTCGCCAAGAAACGTCTCAAAAATGCCTTCTGCAATCCGCTGGGCTTTGCGCAAAAACACAATTTCTGCGGACGATTTGACCTCTCGAGCGCGGATCACAGCAGTAGAAGGTTTCAGCCGAGCAGGCCGCAACCGTTTCCCCAAATCGAGAAACTGTGCGTGGGACATCTTGCTGTTAACACCCAGTGTTTTCAGACTGTGCTTTTCAATCAGCGGTCTGAATCCACCGGGTTGCACTTTCGAATCGATAATCTGAAATCCAACACTGCGTTCCTCCGCACGTTGAATCCCTCGATGCGTGGTGGTCAGATACTGTGATCGTGGTGTAACAAGCAATTGTACCGCTTCATGTTCATGGCCGCAGAGATAGCGCACATCTGCCGTCTCGGTCACCAGCAATCCATCGAAACCTTCGTGACGCATCTGCTTTCGAACCGCTTTCAAACGCGCCTTCACTTCTTCAAGAGGCAACTTTTGCATCGATACTCCAATCACGTTTTTCGATAAACTGTCTTCCCACCCACAATCGTCTCCAACACATCTATATCCTTCACATCCTACGCACCCTTCAGATGCTGGTCGAACCAGGCAATCGCATCCCGTTGAATATCGGCATCATAACAATGCGGCTTTGGCGGATTGTTGTGGCTGAACTTTTCCGGACATCCTGCCCATTCATAACCCATTCCAATCTGTCGAGCCGCTTCCTGCTGACCTTCGGGCGGAAACAACTCATCTTCGCTGGTGCTCACCACCATACTCGCATTGGGAGCAGCAAGAATCGTCAAATCCGGCACATCCATCCGATCCCACACACCGGGCAACAGACAAAAGGTCCCGATCGCCCCACCCACATTATACACCTGCTGATAATCCCCCGTCGTCATCCAGCATCCACTCACAGAGGCTTTGATTCGCCGGTCTAAAGCAGCCAGTATATTTGTCCGCCACCCGCCGCCCGAAAGCCCCGTACACCCAATTCGATCCGAATCCACTTCAGGCCGACTGATTAAATAATCCACACAGCGGCTGTCATCCCAAAAATTCACGCCCATCCAGGTCGTCCCTGCCCAGTTCAATTGGCGAACCCCTAAATAAAGCTGATCGCGCACCCGAGTATCCACCTCCCGGTATTCCTCAACGGACAACTCGAAAGGATCGTAGGATTCGGGAAGGCCGCCCACACCCCTCGGCGCTCGTTCCCCAAAATGGTGTGCATCAATCACCACTACAGCATAGCCCTGCCGGGCAAACTCCTCTGCCAGATAATTTCCACTATAAACTTTCTCTCGATGCTCCACCAGTACAGGATGATCGCGCCCCGTATTCACAATCCGTTCCTTGCCAAACAGCATCGGCCCACCCCAGGCGTGGAACACCACCAGACCGGGAACGGGCAACTCGGCTTTTGCGGGCAAAAGGAAAAACCCCTTCACCCGAATCCAGGGCGTAGTATTGAACACCACCTGTTCTACAATCAAATCGTCCCGTTCCTCTTTGCCCAACACTTCAGCCCTCAGATCCAGAGCCCCCGGATGGTAATGCAATCCGTCCATCAGACACCGGTGTGCTTCCTGTCGCCACTGCTCAAACGTCCCCTCCGGATTCGCTTCTCGCCAGCACTCTGCACTCAGGTCCAGGGGCCGGTGGTCACGGATTCCCCTGACCATATCTTCCAGGCTTCCATACTGACTTTTGGGTGACCTGGAAATTTTCAAATCTGAAATCATAGACTTTACCTTTCTATAAGATCACGAGACGCTATCAAATTTCTTGCCGAGTTCACCTCTGTGCATAGCGCTGTTCAAAAACATCAATCGCCGTTTGGGCCGCTAGCACAGACGTATTTACCCGGTCCTGATAGCCATTTTGCATCCCCGTCTCAATGGTAAATGCAGGACCATACTCGCTTGCGGCAAAATCGGCCAGATTCAAACCCTCTCCACGCTCCTGAGCAATCAACCAGAAAACACCGCTCTCGGTTGCTTCGAAAAACGATCCGGGCCGACCCTCTTCCAACGCCGCTCCCGATTTTGCAACGGCCTGGATCATGGCGTCGGCCATACGCTGCTCCCACATCTCATCCTCCTCGCTTTGCTGGTGACGCGCCGAAAACCAGAAGGCATTGCCCCCATATTCGTGCAAATCCAACGTCAGACCGGGCTGAATATCGGCCATCAAGTCACGTGTACACCGCGATTCCACAGGCGCCCAGGACGTGTCATGGAAACGGTTAATATGCAGCACCTCCCCTTCGGGACTCACAATAAGCGTATAGGCCCGTTGAAACGGTGCTGTCCCTTCGATACCATCCGAAAGAGAAGGAAAGAAAATGCGACGTCCTATCAACGGTTCCAGAAACGCCGCCCCTTTTTCAAATCGTCCATAAAGCCCCCGCGTAGCATATCCATACTCGCCAATCAGGGTCAAAAGAATATCCTCTTCTTCGTAGAGTACTTCACCGTGTTCCCTCAAAAGACCTTCCAGATCTTCCTCAGAATGCAAGTCCGGTTCTTTCCCTAAACTGAGCCCCAACACATAGGGAAACCCGTTCATACCCATCGGATCACGAGTGGGAATCACGTAAACCGGATGGTCGGTTTCAAGTGTTTCAAGAAGCGCTGCAACAGCCCCAACACCGGCCTGCTCGGTCGAATGACTCCCCGCACTGATAAAGATAGCCGGCCCTTTTTCGCCTCCCGATTGAATACAAACAATGGGAGACCCGTCCGGCGCACACCCGAGCACCCTCGATGGAAGCCCCTTGCCATCCATCCATTCCAAAAGATCCAGGTAACGATCAAAAATCTGCATAAAATCCTCCCATCTCCGGGTCCGCCCCTTGTAGATGCGCCCTTCTGAGTTTTGCGGACAAAATCGGTCAACGATTCTATCCATTCCGGGCGTGACTTTCAGGATATCTAAGCCCAGGCCCTCTCCCCTGGCCCCTCTCCCGCAAGCAGGAGAAGGGAGAAAAGCGCGATTCTTCTGGGTGATCTTACAGGTGGAAGT
>JAPUJS010000327.1 GCA_027296045.1 bacterium
CCGTCTCATCTCGAACCGCATTCGTGCCACGCCTCGGACAAAAAGTAAAAGTGATGGGTGGGGCCGTGCCCGTGCCCAATTGCCAGGCCATGTCGAATCGCCTCGGTAATATACGCCTTGGCTTTCCCCACGGCCTCCACCCGCGAACACCCGTGTGCAAGCTGAGCAGCAATTGCCGCCGAATACGTCCACCCGGTCCCGTGGGTGTGCGGCGTATGGTCAAAACCTGTTTCATGTGCCCTCACCCGGTTGGGCTGTGCCCGACATTCCCCTCCCGTGGCGGGAGTAGGGAGTAATGAACCGATTCATCCAACAAATGCGATGCTTACAGACTCCATCTGCGATCCACGGAGGGCCTTACCCTTCCTCCCAGGCATGCAAATAATCCCGCACTGTTGCCCGAACATCCCGAGCCGCCAGAATGCCCGACATCACCGCCACCCCTGCACACCCCACCGCCCGACAGGCGCCCGTACGGTCTGATGTAATCCCCCCCAACGCAAAAACGGGAAGCCGCGTTTTTCCAACCGCTTCCAGCAGCCGCTCCAGCCCGATTCCCTCATAACCCGGTTTCAGACTCGGCGTATAAATCGGACTGAATGTCACAAAATCCGCTCCGCTTGCTGCTGCCCGGTCCAGCTCTGAAAGATCGTGGGTCGAACACCCCACCAACAGATCCTCGCCTCCTATCTCGCGAACCGATTCGGGCGAAGGCCCTGCAGCCGGCAGGTGCACCCCTTTTGCACCAACGGCAACGGCAACCTTGGGATGGGAATTCACCGTCAGACAAGCATCGTAAACATCCGTCAGGTTCACAACCTGCTCGGCCAATTGCAAAAGGGCATCCCGATCCAGCGCCTTTTCCCGCAACTGCACAAACCGAACACCGGCGTCGAGCGCCTCGGAAAGCACTTCGACCAAATCTCGGTTACCGCACGTTTCCCGATCGACAATCAAATATAGCGGAAACATCAGGCGTGAACCCGGCCTTCCATGGACGTCGAAGCCGTTGCATAAAGCTTCTTCGGAATCCGCCCGGCCTCATACGCCAACCGGCCCGCTTCAATCGCCTTTCGCATGGCCTCGGCCATCTTCACCGGGTGTCGAGCGCCTGCAACAGCCGTATTCAAAAGCACCCCATCACACCCCAGTTCCATCGCCACCGCCGCATCCGAAGCCGTGCCCACCCCCGCATCGATAATCACCGGCACTTGCACCGTATCCAGGATAATCTGGATATTTTGCGGGTTCCGAATCCCCATCCCCGACCCAATCGGTGCGCCCAAAGGCATCACGGCCGCACACCCGATGTCTTCCAATTTTTTACACGTCACCGGATCGTCGTTGCAATATGGCAATACCGTAAACCCATCCCGCACCAACGCCTCCGCCCCTTCAAGAAGCCCCATCACATCGGGAAACAAAGTTCGTTCATCGCCAATCACTTCCAGCTTCACCCAATCGGTGCCCAGGGCTTCCCGGGCCAGATTGGCAGTCAACACCGCATCGCGTGCCGTAAAACAGCCGGCCGTATTGGGCAACAGGGTATACCGCTCTCGGTCGATCAAACCCAGGACATTTTCCCCGGAAGCATCGTTCAAATGAAGCCGTCGAATCCCCACCGTCACAATTTCTGCACCACTTTTATCTATGGCATCCAGCATCACCTGCATATTGGGATACCGCGAGGTCCCAATCAAAAACCGCGATTGAAACGTCTTCCCTGCAATGGTCAATCCGTCAGACATAAATCTCCTCATCTCACAATAGAAATCCTATCCGCCTTGAACCGCGTGAATCACATCCACCTGGTCGCCCTCCAAAATCTGTGTGCTCGCCCAATCACCCCGGGGAACCACAGCAGCATTCACCGCCACGGCAATCCCTTTCTGCTCCGGGTCCAGATCAATCGCCGCCAGCATATTCCGAACATCCAGCCCGTCCGTAATTTGCCTGGGTTCGCCGTTTAAAATAATTTCCATATACCCGATCGTATGCCTGAAAAATAAGGCCTATAAAAACCGCTCCAATCCAAACGGCCGAATCACTTCCGAGACCTCGCCCGTCAAAATCAACTCGGAAATATAGTGCGCAGTCATCGGCGTCAAAAGAATGCCCTTCCGATAATGCCCGGTCGCCATGATCAACCCGTCAATCGCTGTGGTTCCCAGAATAGGCGCATCGTCTCGACTGCCGGGCCGCAAACCCGCCAGGGTTTCTACAATCGGCAAATCGTACACCCCGGGCAAGACTTCCCAGGCCGCGCGTAACAACTCAAACATCCCCCCGGCCGTCAGCTCCGTATCAAACCCCATCTCCTCAGACGTTGCGCCCACCACCAGATGGCCACCATCTTTGGGTGCCAGATACACCGACACCGAAGAGGCCCACCGATTGTACCAAACAATCGTATGGGGCCGCACCGCATCTGTCATCTGCAACCGGATAATCTGCCCTTTCACAGGGCGCACGGGCGGGCGAATCTCATCCGGCAACCCCGGCAGCCTTCCCGACCAGCAGCCGGCAGAAAGCACCACCATCTCCCCTTCATACACCTCCTCTCCCACCCGAACGCCGCGAACCCGATTCCCTTCCATCACCAGCTCGTCCACAGAGGCACCCTCTTTTAAGGTCCCCCCCGCCTTTTCCAGTCCGGTTGCCAGGGCCGCCACCAGCAGCCGATTATCCACCTGATGATCGCCCGGACACCAGACGGCCGCACTCACCTGGCCGCCCAGATGGGGTTCACGCGCTCTCGCTTCAGCCCCATTCAACCACGCCACTTCCAGCCCCAGTTCTTTCTGAAACCGATACCGAAATTCCAGATCCGCCAGATCGTCCTGGCTCACCCCCACCAGCAACACGCCATCTTTCCGGTATCCCACCGCTTGCCCGGTATCCGCCTCCAGTTCCGCCACAAAATCAGGATACATTGCCAGGCTTTTCAACCCCAACCTCAAAAGCGGCTCTTCTTCAAATCGCACCTCGGCAAGCGGAGACAGCATCCCGGCCGAAGCCCAACTTGCAGCCCCCCCTGCCCGGTCGCGGTCAAATACCACCACGCCTTTGCCGGCCCTGGCCAATTTCCAGCCAATGCTCAGGCCGATCACGCCGCCCCCAACAATCAACACCCGGTCGTTATCCATAGATCTTACAAAACATATAAAAAACGCCGCCCTTCGCACAAAACAGAAAAGCGGCGACCCGTTTTCTTATGCGACTCCCTACGCCGGTATAACCCGGATCAGGTGAAGAGGGTATGATCTCAGCTTGCCTGCATACAAGCACCCCTGCACATCATTTTTTCAAACATACCACTTTGTAGCCCAATCGTCAAGGTTTTCTCCTTCCCCCACAGAAAGTCCCTTGACGATCCCGTCTTTTCTTTTTATGTTGTCAAAACAATGCTGGTCCGTATAGGGGTGCCGAAAGGCTGAGATCACACCCTCAAAACCTGCCCTGGGTAATTCCAGCGAAGGGAACACGGTCCTTTTCGGGATCTTGAACCGATTCTCTCCGCTTCTGGAAGAATCGGTTTTTAAATGTCCTCCGATCTCAGCATAACCTGAAGGAGATAGATTTATGAGTCAGACCAACGGAGCGCAAAATGCCGGTCATAACAACACCGAGAAGGTCTACCTGGAAGGCAAGAATAACATCCGGGTGCCGGCGCGAAAAATCACGCTGACCAATGGGGAATCGCCCGTTTATGTCTACGACACCAGCGGGCCCCAGGACCACGACGTTCGAAACGGCCTTCCCCCGATGCGCCTGGACTGGATCAAAGCCCGGGGCGATGTCGAAGAAGGACATCTGGTCTACACCCCCCAGCCCGGCGCGGCCAAAATTCCCGAAACATTGAAGCGCAAAAAAGTGCTCCGGGGCAAAAACAACGTAACCCAGATGCACTATGCCAAAAAAGGCATGATCACCTCGGAAATGGAATTCATCGCCATTCGCGAAAACGTCGATCCCGAATTCGTCCGTTCCGAAGTCGCCCGGGGCCGCGCCATCATCCCCTCCAACATCAACCACCCCGAAAGCGAGCCCATGATCATCGGGCGCAACTTCCTGGTCAAAGTCAACGCCAACATCGGCAACTCGGCCGTCACCTCCTCCATTGAAGAAGAAACCGAAAAACTCCTGTGGTCTGCAAAGTGGGGTGCCGACACGGTGATGGACCTTTCCACCGGCAGCGACATCCACGAAACCCGCGAATGGATCATTCGCAACTCGCCCGTCCCCATCGGAACCGTTCCCATCTACCAGGCCCTCGAAAAAGTGAATAACACACCCGAAGACCTCACCTTCGACATCTTCATGGACACCATCATCGAGCAGGCCGAACAGGGCGTAGACTATTTCACCATCCACGCCGGCGTCCTGCTCCCCTACATCCCGCTCACCGCCAAGCGCGTGACCGGGATCGTCTCCCGGGGTGGCTCCATTATGGCCAAATGGTGTCTGGCCCACCACCAGGAAAATTTCCTCTATACCCGGTTTCGCGAGTTTTGCGAAGTCATGAAACAATATGACATCGCCTTCTCCTTGGGCGACGGCCTTCGCCCCGGATCGATTGCCGATGCCAACGACGAAGCCCAGTTTGCCGAACTAAAAACCCAGGGAGAACTCACTAAAATCGCCTGGGAATACGACGTCCAGGTCATGAACGAAGGCCCGGGACACATCCCGATGCACCTGATCAAAGAAAACGTCGAAAAACAAATGGAATGGTGCCAGGAAGCCCCTTTCTACACCCTGGGTCCCCTGATCACCGACATCGCCCCCGGCTATGACCACATCACCTCGGCCATTGGGGCCGCGATGATCGGCTGGTACGGCACGGCCATGCTCTGTTATGTCACGCCCAAAGAACACCTGGGCCTGCCCAATCGACAGGACGTGAAAGACGGCCTGATTGCCTACAAAATCGCCGCCCACGCCGCCGACCTGGCCAAAGGCCACCAGGGCGCCCAGGAATGGGACGATGCCCTTTCGAAAGCCCGATTCGAATTCCGGTGGGAAGACCAGTTCAACCTCTCCCT